>NZ_JACBWZ010000159.1 GCF_013870595.1 Streptomyces sp. WELS2
GGTCCGCGTCGGAGGACGCCCGCCCGCCGAGCGCTCAGCCCCGCAGGCACCCGGCCTCACGCCCCGCAGTCGGCTTCCGACCTGGGCGCGCCCATTCCATCCCTGGCTGCGCCCACCTGGTCACCGCATCCCCCGCCCACCGCATCCCCGCGCCGCATCCCCAGCGCACCGCGTCACGGGGCCCTATCTCCCTCCGCACCCCGCCCCCACCTCTCCCTGCCTTCCTCCTCCCTCCCTGAGCCCCCCGACCCTCCCCAACCCGGGCTCTCCCACCCCTCCGATCCCTCCGACCCGGAGCCTTTCTCCACCCGTGGGTGGAGGCGGACCGCTCAGGGGTTCCACCCGTGATCCACCCCGGGACCGATCAGCCGACCTGCGGATTTCCGTAGCTTTGAAGACGTCGGGAGCGCTCGCTCCGGCCCCCCTTCTCGCTCACGGAGGCTCAGATGTCCGGGCTCGTCAACGCGCTGGCGATCGTGGCCGTCATCGCCGTGGTGATCGCCAGGCAGTTCCGTGCCCGCGCGATCGACACGGACCGGCGCTGGTGGCTCCTGCCCGTGGTCCTCGCCGTCGTCGCGCTGCGCGAACCCGGCGTGCTCGACGCCCACCACCGCGTGGAATCCGCCGCCCTGCTCACGGCCGAACTCGTCATCGGCCTGGCCACCGGCGCCGGCTGGGCCTGGACCACCCGGCTCTGGACGGCTTCCGACGGCAGGGTGTGGACCAAGGGGACCAAGGCGAGCATCGCCGTATGGACGGTGGGCATAGCCCTGCGAGCCGGTGTCTTCGCCCTCGGCTCCGCGCTCGGCCTGCATCAGGACAGCTCCGCGCTGATGCTCGGCCTCGCCGGCACGCTGCTGGTCCGCGGCGGGATCATGGCCTGGCGGGCCCAGTCCTTCGGTCCGGCGAGGCGCCCCGCCCCGGCATACGGTGGCGACAACCCGTCGGCCTGGAAGGAGCGCGTGTGACAGAGAAAGCCTGGACACGCTGGCCGTCCCGTGAAGCGCTCGGCCCCATGGGCATCAGCCGGCCCCGGCGGCTGCTCGCCTGGACGGTCCGCCTGCTGGTGCTGTCCATGCTGCTGTGGGCCGCCTTCAGCCACCGGCACGTCGGCCCGTGGGGAGCGCTCGCGGCAGGGGCGGGAGTGGCACTCGCCGCTCTTGTCTCCTGGGCCTTCTTCCGGACGACCTACGAGCACCGGCTGGTGCCGTCCCTCGCGCTCATGGGTGTGCTCCTCGGTATCGCGGCCACCGCCGAGGCGACGGGATTCAGAGGGCCGGCCCTCGTCATCTGGTGCGGCTGCGGAGTCAGCGCGCTGGAACGGCTGCCGCTCGGCGTGGCGGTCCCCGTCGCCTCGGCGTCGTTGGCCTCGTACTCCGCGTTTACCGACGACGCCTGGCTGACCACGGCCGCCACCGTGGCCGGCCTGGCCCTCGCCGGGTATGTGCTGCGGCTGGACGCGGAAGCCCGGGGCAACGCGCAGCGGCTGCTCGCCCAGGAGCGTGCCGCCCGCGAGGCCGAGGCCGAGTCCGCGGCCCTCGCCGAGCGGGCCCGTATCGCACGGGAGATCCACGACGTGCTCGCCCACAGCCTCTCGGCGCAGCTCGTGCACTTGGAGGCGGCCCGGTTGCTGATCGAGAACGGCGCGGACCGGGAACGCATCCTGGAGCGCGTGGTGGCCGCCCGGGGGATGGCCCGGGACGGACTGGCCGAGACGCGGCAGGCGTTGTCCGCACTGCGCGGCGAGCTGACCCCGCTGGAGGACTTCCTGACCGAACTCGCCCGTACGGCCGACGGCGCCGAGGTCACCGTCACAGGTGAACGCAGACCCCTCTCGGCCGAGGCGTCCCAGGCCGTGCGGCGGGTGGCACAGGAAGCGCTGACGAACGTCCGCAAGCACGCCCATGGCGCCAGAGTGGATGTCCGGCTCGACTACAGCGAGCACGAAGTCACGCTGAACGTCCGGGATTCGGGCGGGCGGCCGAGCGAACTCGACGGAACCGGAGGCGGGTACGGTCTGCTGGGCATGCGTGAGCGCGCCGAACTGCTCGGTGGTTCGCTGGACGCGGGGCCGGATGAAGAAGGGTTCGTGGTGACGCTGAAGGTGCCGGTATGACAGGGACGGAGGGGCAGGAGAAGATCGCGCGGGTGGTCGTGGCGGACGATCAGACCGTGGTCCGTGAGGGCATCGTGATGCTGCTGGGGCTGCTTCCCGGTGTGGAGGTCGTGGGGGCCGCGGGTGACGGCGAGGAGGCCGTGCGGCTGGTCGGCGAACTCGCGCCGGACGTCGTCCTGATGGATCTGAGGATGCCGCGCTGCGACGGCGTGGAGGCGACCCGGCGGATCCGGGCGCGGTACCCCGGGACCCAGGTCGTGGTGCTCACCACCTTCTCGGACGACGAGTCGCTGTTTCCCGCGCTGCGGGCCGGTGCCCGGGGGTATCTGACCAAGGACGCGGGCGGTGACGAGATCGTGCGGGCCGTGCACAGTGTGCTGTCGGGTGACGCGGGGCTGTCGCCGAGCGTCCAGAGACGGCTGCTGGAGCGGCTGTCACAACCGGAGCCCGAGCCCGTGGCAACGGCCGGCCAGGCGCCCGACGGGCTGACCACGCGGGAGGTCGAGGTCCTGGTGCTGATCGCCGAGGGGCTCAGCAATCAGCAGATCGCCCGCAGACTGCATGTGTCGACCGCGACGGTGAAGACCCACATCAACAACCTCTTCGCCAAGGCGGGCCTCAAGGACCGGGCGCAGGCCGTGCGGTACGCCTACAGCAAGGGGCTGGCGAAGCCGCCCGCCCGGTGACCGGTTCCTCGCCGGCCCCTCCCACTCCTCCGCAGCACGTCCTCACCTGGGCGTAAGCCCCGCACGCGAGGCTGCCGGGGCTGGACGGTCCGGACGCGGAGGGCTACGGCGTCACCCAGGCGTACCGGTGTTCCGGGCGGCCGGTGGTGCCGTACCTGAGGGAGAGGCGGAGGCGGCCGGCCTGTTCCAGGTGGCGCAGGTAGCGCTGGGCGGTGGAGCGGCTCAGGCCTGTGCGGACGGCCACCTCGTGGGCCGAGAGGGGGCGGCCGGCGCGGTGCAGGACGCCGCAGATGAGGTCGGTGGTGGGCGCGGAGTGGCCGGTCGGCGGGTTGGATGCGGTGGGGGAGGGGGCGGTGCGCAGGGCGCCGTAGATCCGGTCGACCTGTTCCTGCCCCGTCAGGCCCCGGCCGCCCACCCGGTCGACCGTGCGGCGCAGGGCCGCGTAGGAGTCCAGTCGGGTGCGCAGCGCGGCGAAGGTGAAGGGCTTGACCAGGTAGTGCAGGGCACCCAGGCGCATCGCCTGCTGCACGGTCGTCACATCGCCGGCTGCGGTGATCATGATGACGTCGGTGCCGTGGCCCTGCTCGCGCAGCCGGTGGACGAGTTCCAGGCCGGTGCCGTCCGGCAGGTAGAGGTCGAGCAGGACCAGGTCGATGGTGCCGTGTTCGACCGCGGTCAGGGCCTGGGCGGCGGTGTGCGCGCGGGCGGTCACCCGGAACCCGGGAACCTTTCCCACGTACGCGGCGTTGATCTCGGCGACACGGAAGTCGTCGTCCACCACCAGGACGTCAATCATCAGGCCTCTCCCTCAAGGCCGGCGAGCGTGGAGCCCGTCTTTCGGCTCCGCAGTTGTAGCGCGAGCAAAACGAGCACAACAGGCTCTTGCGAGCAAAAGAACGGCTTGCGCGCACAAGGCTCCTGCTGCGGGCGAGGCGCCTCTACCGTCCCGGCCCATGAGCGCACACACCAGCCCCGCCATCGAGCTGCGGGGCGTGAGCAAGACGTTCAGAACCCCGTCCGGGGGGCTGCATCAGGCCCTGCGCGGTCTGGATCTCACCGTCGGGCAGGGCGAGTTCGTGGCCGTCGTGGGTCCGACCGGGTGCGGTAAGTCCACCACGCTCACCCTGATCAGCGGGCTGGAAAGGCCCACCGAGGGCGAGGTGCTGGTCGCCGGCGCACCGGTCGACGGCGTCGGCGGAAAGGTCGGCTTCGTCTTCCAGCAGGACGCCACCTTCCCCTGGCGCACCGTCCTGTCGAACGTCATGGCGGGCCCGCGCTTCCGGGGCGTGCCCAAGGCGGAGGCCAGGGAGAAGGCCCGGGAGTGGCTGGGGCGCGTCGGACTCGCCGCCTTCGAGGACCGTTACCCGCACCAGCTCTCCGGCGGCCAGCGCAAGCGCGTCGCCTTGGCGGCCACGTTCGTCAACGACCCCGGGATCCTCCTGATGGACGAGCCGTTCTCGGCACTCGACGTGCAGACCCGGGCACTGATGTCGGACGAGCTGCTGGAGCTGTGGGAGGGGACCGGTGCTTCCGTCGTCTTCGTCACCCACGATCTGGAGGAGTCCATCGCGCTGGCCGACAAGGTCGTCGTGATGACCGCCGGACCCGCGACCGTGAAGCAGGTCTTCGACATCGATCTGCCGCGCCCGCGGAGGGTGGAGTCGGTGCGTCTGGAACCGCGGTTCATCGAGATCTACCGCGAGATCTGGGAGTCCCTCGGAGAAGAGGTCCGCATCACCCGCGAGAGGGGTGCGGCCCATGTCGCCTGAGGTCGTCGGCACCCCGGTGCCCGGCACCGCCGGAGCACCCGGTCGCGTGCGGACCCGTGCTCGGGCCGGGCGCCGGCGGGCCTTCCTCGTCGGTGCCGTGCGTCTGGTGCTCCTGGCGGCCGTGCTCGGACTGTGGGAGGTGCTGTCGCGCGCCAGGGTCATCGACCCGTTCAACTTCTCGATGCCCTCGAAGATCTGGGACCAGATCGACACCTGGGTGACCCACGGGACCGTGCTCGGCTCCCTCGGTGAGCAGATCTGGTACACGCTGTACGAGGCGCTGCTCGGCTGGGTGGCCGGCGTGGTCGCCGGTGTACTGCTCGGTATCGCTCTCGGGCGGATCAGATTGCTCGCCGAGATTCTTGGTCCCTACATCAAGGTGCTCAACTCGATTCCCCGGATCGTCCTGGCGCCCATCTTCCTGATCTGGTTCGGCCTCGGTCCGTCCTCCAAGGTGGCCTCCGCCGTGGTGCTCGTCTTCTTCCCGGTGTTCTTCAACGCCTTCCAGGGCGCCCGCGAAGTGGACCGCAACCTGGTGGCCAACGCCCGGATCCTGGGCGCGAGCGACCGCAGGGTGACGCTCCAGGTGGTCGTCCCCTCGGCCACCTCCTGGATCTTCACCAGCCTCCACGTCAGCTTCGGCTTCGCGCTCATCGGCGCCATCGTCGGCGAGTACATCGGCGCGACCAAGGGCATCGGCCTGCTCGTCGCGCAGTCGCAGAACACCTTCAACGCGGCCGGTGTGTACGCCGCGATGGTCATCCTCGCCGTCGTCGCCCTCCTCGCCGAGGGACTGCTGACCTTCGCCGAGCGCCGGGTCTTCCGCTGGAAGCCGGCCCGCTCCGAGAACTGAACCGGCCCGTCACCCTCCTGCGCCGGCCCGTCACCCTCCCGTGCCGCCCCCTGAACAAGGACGTGAACCGCATGCGCGAAACCGCCCGGTACGCCTGCCTGGCCGCCGCCGGACTGCTGGCCCTCGCCTCGCTCACCGCCTGCGCCGACGACGCGAGTTCCACCGCCGGCGGCGGTGGGGGTGGCGGCGAGACCGTCAAGATCATGGTCGGTGGCCTGGACAAGGTCATCTATCTGCCCGCGATGCTCACCCAGCGCCTCGGCTACTTCCGGGCCGAGGGGCTGGACGTCCAGATGCTCAGCGAGCCCGCCGGGGTCCAGGCCGAGACCGCGCTCGTGTCCGGCCAGGTGCAGGGGGCGGTCGGGTTCTACGACCACACCCTCGACCTTCAGGTGAAGGGCAAGCCGGTGGAGTCCGTGGTGCAGTTCTCGCACGCGCCCGGCGAGGTCGAGATCGTCTCCGCCGAGGCGGCCGGGGACCTCACCTCGCCCGCGGACTTCAAGGGCCGCAAGCTGGGCGTGACCGGGCTGGGCTCCTCGACCGACTTCCTCACCAAGTACCTCGCGGTCGAGCACGGGGTGGGGATCAGCGAGTTCACACCCGTCGCGGTGGGGGCCGGGCCGACCTTCATCGCGGCGCTCCAGAAGGGGGCGATCGACGGCGGCATGACCACCGACCCGACCGCCACCACGGTCCTGGACAAGAAGGCCGGGAAGATCCTCGTCGACATGCGCACCCCCGAGGGCTCGCGGGCGGCGCTCGGCGGACCGTACCCGTCGTCGAGTCTGTACATGCGAACGGACTGGGTGAACGGGCACAAGGAGACCGTCCAGAAGTTGGTCAACGCATTCGTCAAGACGCTCAAGTGGATGTCCACCCACAGTGCCGACGAGATCGCCGCGAAGATGCCCGCCGACTACTCCCAGGGCAACGAGTCCCTGTACACCCAGGCCATCAAGAACACCCTTCCCATGTTCACCGACGACGGCGTGATGCCCCGGGGCGGCCCCGAGACCGTGGAGAGGGTGCTCAAGGCGTTCAACCCCAACATCAAGAACGCCGAGATCGACTTGAGCAGGACGTACACGACCGAGTTCGTCAACGCGGTCAAGTGACCGTCGCCCGCCTCGCGCTCAGGCGTGGGTCGCCCACACATAGCGGTGTTCCGGGCGGCCCGCGTCGCCGTACTTGAGGGTCAGCCGGGCCCGGCCGGTGCGCTCCAGGAGCTTCAGATACCGCTGGGCGGTCTGCCGGCTCACCCCCGTCCGCTCGGCGATCTCCTGGGCGGACAGCGGGCGTTCGGCGCTCAGCAGCGCCTGGCGCACCAGCTCGGCCGTCGTGGGGGAGTGCCCCTTGGGCAACTCCGGTTCCGACGGGGCGGACAGCGCGCCGAAGATCCGGTCCACCTCCGCCTGCTCCGCCTCGCCGCCGCCGTCCAGGGTGCGCCGCAGCTCGGCGTACGCCTCCAGTTTGGCCCGCAGCCCCGCGAAGGCGAATGGTTTCACCAGGTACTGCAGCGCCCCTTGCCGCATGGCCGCCTGCACGGTCGACACGTCCCGCGCCGCCGTCACCATGATCACGTCGGCCTGGTGGCCGCGCCGGCGCATCTCCCGGACCACCGCGAGACCGGTGTCGTCGGGCAGGTAGTGATCCATCAGGACGAGATCGAGCCGTGGCAGGCTCTCCACCTGACGCAGCGCCTCGGCCGCGCTGTGCGCCTCGGCGGCCACGTGGAAACCGGGCACCTTCCCGACATAGGCGGCGTTGACGCGGGCCACACGGGTGTCGTCGTCCACGACCAGGACCTCGATCATCACGCCTCCTCCTCGGCGACGGTGACGGAGCCGGCGGACTCCTCGGATCCGGCGGGCACCAGTTCGCGCTCGGCCAGCGCCTCCGGCAGCACCACGGTGAACTCCGCGCCGCCGCCGGCCGCCGGGCCCACGGTCGCGCTTCCGCCCTGCCGCTCGGCGAGCCGCCGGACCAGGGAGAGCCCGATGCCCCGTTTGCCGTGCGCGGGCGGCTTCTTGGTGGACCAGCCCTCGGTGAAGATCAGCTCGCGCTGGTCCTCGGGCACCCCGGGTCCCGTGTCGCGTACTCCGAGGACGACCGTACGGCCCTCGGCGCGCAGTTCGACCTCCACGCGCGCGTGCGGGGTGGCCGCGACGGCGTCGAGGGCGTTGTCCACGAGGTTGCCCACCACCGTGACCAGTCCGCGCGGATCGATCAGCCGGTCCGGGAGCCGGGTGCGCTCCGACACCCACAGGGCGACCCCACGCTCGGCCGCCACGGTCGCCTTGCCCACCAGGAGCGCGGCCAGCAGCGGGTCCTGGATCCGCTCCGTGACCTGCTCGGCGGTGGCCCGGTGGTCCCCGACCACCTCGCCGACGAACTCCACGGCGTCGTCGTACATCTCCAGCTCCAGCAGCCCCAGCAGGGTGTGCATGCGGTTGGCGTGTTCGTGGTCCTGGGCGCGCAGCGCGTCGATCAACCCGCGCGTGGAGTCGAGTTCGCGCCCCAGCTGCTCCAGCTCGGTGCGGTCGCGCAGGGTGGCCACGGCACCGCCGTCCCCGGTGGGCATGCGGTTGGCGACCAGGACGCGCTGGCCGCACACGGTGAGCAGGTCGGTGCCGGTCACCCGGCCGGCCAGCACATCCGTCGTACGGCCCGCGCC
The DNA here is from genome assembly GCF_013870595.1 of Streptomyces sp. WELS2. Lineage (GTDB taxonomy): Bacteria > Actinomycetota > Actinomycetes > Streptomycetales > Streptomycetaceae > Streptomyces. The sequence goes on from NZ_JACBWZ010000159.1 coordinate 8,099, forward strand.
GAGCGCCTCGTCCGGGGTCCGGCCGACGGCCTCGTCGCCGATCCCCAGCAGCCGTCGTGCCTCGTCGTTGAGCAGGCGGATACGGCCGCCCCGGTCGAGCGCCACCACCCCCTCCCGGATCCCGTGCAGCATCGCCTCGCGCTCCGCGAGCAGCGCCGAGATGTCGGAGAAGGCCAGGTCCCGGGTCTGCCGCTGGACCCGCCGGGAGATCAGCCAGGCGGCCAGCGCGCCCACCGCCAGGGCACCGCCGGCGTACGCGAAGAGTCCCGGGATGGCGCTGATCAGCCGCGCCCGCACACTGTCGTAGGCGATGCCGACCGAGACGGCGCCGACGACGTGGTGGCCGGCGTCGTACAGCGGCACCTTGCCGCGCGCCGAGCGGCCCAGGGTGCCCTGGTCGATCTCCATGACCTCCTTGCCGGCCAGGGCGTCGGACGGGTCGGTGGAGACGCGCCGGCCGATCTCCGCGGGCGTGGGATGCGACCAGCGCACCCAGTCGCGGTCCAGCACCACGATGTACTCGGCGTGCGTGGCCCGCCGGATCCGCTCGGCCTCCCGCTGCACGGGGCCGTTCCGGCTCGGGGCGGTGGTCCGGACGCCCTCGGCGATCTGCGGGTCCTGCGCGGTGGTCTCGGCGATGGCCAGCGCCCGCCGCATCGCCTCCTGGTCCAGCTGTTTGCTCAGCGGTGCCAGGAAGAGCCCGGTCGCGAGCACCGCGACCCCCGCCGCGATCGCCACCTGCATCAGCAGCACCTGGGAGAACATCCGCCGGGGCAGACCGAGGCGCAGACGGCGTACGGGGGAAGTGGAGCGCATACCCACGACGGTACGTGGGGCGGCCGGAAGCCCCCAGCGGGTGTGGTGTGGATCTCTTGATCAGGCGTTGATCAATGTTGACGGGACCTGCGCCGGGTCAGCTCGCCAGCGCCGTCGGCCGCAGCTCGCGCACCTCGACCACGTCCATCCGAGCGGGCGTGCCGAGCACCTCCGCGCCGCAGCTCTCCGGGCGGGGCGGCAGCGACGCCCCCTGTGCCACGGTGACCCGCCACCGGCGGCCGTCGGCGTGGGTCACGGTGACCTCCCGGCGCGGAGCGGTGCCCTCGGTCCGTACGACGCTCAGCACCCCCGCCCGGTACTCGTCCGCGGCCGTCCGTACGGCCAGCTCCGCCGCCTGGCCGGGCCGCTCCCACGCGGAACACCCCCGGCACCCCTCGACCAGCACGCGCCCCTCCCGGACACCGTGCAGCGCCTCCTTCACGGTGTGGGCCCCCGCGCGGCCGTAGGCGTAGCCGTACGGCAGGACGAGCACCGTGGGCGCGAACCGATGTCCACCCAGATGGGTGACCTCCCAGACACCGCGCACCCCCGACGCGACCAGCTCCGCGGCGAGGGGACGGCCCAGGAGGGCGCAGCAGCGGTCACGCTTGCCGTTGGTGCACACGAGCGCCAGCGGGTCACCGCGGTGGGGCCGCCCGCCGAGCACCGTGCCGAAGGACCGGGGATCACCCGCACCGAGCGCGGCGAAGTCCAGGCCGAGCAGGTTTCGCGGCTCGACGGTGGTGGCGCCGTGCAGCCACACCCGCCCGGGAACGGTGTGCGCGGCGTACACCTGCCGCACCGGGGGCGGGCCGGGGTCGGCGTGGCGCCCGGGGCGGCGGATCAGCGCGATCCGCACGCCGGTTCCGTCGGCGGCGGCCTCCAGCGCACGGCCCAGCGCGGGGTCGAGGTGGCTGGAGGTGAGGGCCTTGGCACCCCACGGGCCCGGCTGTTCCAGCAGCAGCCACGTCGTCGCCGTGGCAGCCGTACCGGACACCGGCTCGTCGAGCACCCGGGAGACGGTCGCACACCTACTCACAGAGGTGAGCCTAACCTGACTTCCCCGTGCCGACTTGTGGGCCCGCCGTGCCCTACTCCGGGAGGGGGCGGGGCGGGCGCGGGCCGACGTAGTGGCCGCTGGGGCGCATGCGCAGCGGGCGCTCGCCGTACTCCTCCAGGGCGTGCGCGATCCAGCCCGCGGTCCGCGCGACGGCGAAGATCGTCTCGCTGGCCGTGGCCGGCATGCCGCAGGACACCGTGAACACCGCGAGGGCCAGGTCGACGTTGGCGTGCAGCGGGGTGTGCCGGGCGGTGGTCGCGACGATGTCACGGGCCGCGAGCAGCGCGGACTCCGCGCGCGGGATCCGCTCCAGCAGCTCGAACAGCACCCGCGCGCGAGGGTCCTCGCCGGTGTACAGCCGGTGGCCGAGCCCGGGGACGCGGCGGCCCGCGCGCAGCTCCTCGGCGATCACCGGGACCGCCGTGCCCTGGTCGAGCACGTCCAGCAGCATCCGGTGGGCCAGTC
>NZ_JACBWZ010000016.1 GCF_013870595.1 Streptomyces sp. WELS2
GCCAGGAAGTCGCCGTGCACGGCGGTGACCCGGGCTTCCGGCCACCGCCGCCGGATGCGGTCGGCGGCCTGCCGCATCGGTTCGGGGCTGACGTCCACGCCCGTGTACGCCCGCACCGGACCGTGCCCGTCCATCGCCGCGAGCAGGATCTCGGACTTGTGGGCACTGCCCGCCCCGAGGTCCACCAGCTCGGCCGGGCGCGCCAGGCCGACCAGGTCGTCGCCGTGCTCGGTCAGCAACCGCCGCTCGGCCCGGGGCGGGTAGTACTCGGGCAGCCCGGTGATCTCCTCGAAGAGGCGCGAACCGGTCTCGTCGTAGCCGAAGCGCGACGGAATCCTGCGGTGCCGGGCCGGAGCGGGGGCGGCGAGCCCGGCCCGGAGCCCCTCCTCCGGCGAGCCGGACAGGCCGTCGGCTGCCCAGGGCAGTGCGACCTGCGTGACCGGCGCCGCCATGCGTGACTCGGTCATCCCGTTCTCCTCGTCGGCGATCCGTCACCGAAGCCCACCAACAAAATTGAACATATGTATCGAAAGGTACATCAGGGATGGATCGCGGGCACGCCGTCGGCCGGTGAAAGCCGGACGGGGGTTGGCGAGGCGCCGGCCGGCCTTCGCGGCCGCGGATGACAGCGCCGGCGGGCCGTTCGGCGCACGCCACATCCGTTCCGTCTGCGGTCGCACCGCAGGGGGTAGGCGGCAGTGGTGACTACTCCCTCCCCGCCCACAACAGAAGACTCACCGCGAAGCGGGACCACCGCGCTCAGGAAAACGCTGACGACCCCACTGCTGTACTTCTTCATCCTCGGCGACGTGCTGGGCGCCGGGGTCTACGTCCTCGTCGGCCAGATCGCCGCGGAATCGGGCGGTGCCGTGTGGCTGCCGCTGCTCCTCGCCCTGCTGCTGTCCCTTCTGACCGCGGCCTCGTACGCGGAGCTCGCCACGAAATACCCCCGGGCGGGCGGTGCCTCCCATTACGCCACCCTCGCGTACGGCCCGTTCACCGGCTTCCTCGCCGGCTACTGCATGCTCGCCGCGGGCATCGTGTCCGTCGCCGCGCTGGCGCGGGGTTTCGCCGGCGACTACCTGACCGCGTTCGTCAGCCTGCCCGTGGTGCTGGTGGCCGCCGTCTTCCTGTGCTGCCTGGCTCTCCTGAACGCCCGTGGCATCAGCGAGTCCACCCGCGCCAACGTGGCGGCGACGGTCGTCGAGGTCGGCGGCCTGCTCCTGGTCGTCGGCCTCGGGGTCTGGCTGTTCCTGCGCGGCGACGGGGATACCGGCCGGCTGCTCCGGCTCGGCACCGCCGACACCGGGGCCGCCGCCGGCGTCCTGAGCGGAACGGTGCTCGCGTACTACTCCTTCGTCGGCTTCGAGACCTCCGTCAACGTGGCCGAGGAGACCCGCGACCCGCGTCACTCGTACCCGCGCGCCCTCTTCGGCGCCCTGGTGACGGCGGGGGCCGTCTACGTCCTCGTCGGAGTCGTCGCCTCGGCCGCCGTCCCCACCGGCACCCTGGCCCGCTCCAGTGGTCCGCTGCTCGAAGTGGTGAGGGAGGCGGGCGGGGTACCGCCGAAGCTGTTCAGCGCCATCGCCCTCGTCGCCGTCGCGAACGGCGCGCTGCTCACCGGCATCATGAGTTCCCGGCTGGCCTACGGCATGGCGCGGGACGGTCTCCTCCCCCGCTTCCTGACCCGCGTGCTCCCCGGGCGGCGCACTCCGTGGGCCTCGATCGCGGCCACGACCGCCCTGTCCTTCCTGCTGGCGCTCACCGGGGACGTGGCGACCCTCGCCTCCACCCTCGTGCTGCTGCTCCTCGTGGTGTTCTTCCTGGTCAACACCGCCGTCCTGGTCCAGCGACGCGACCGCCCGGCGCACCCGCACTTCCGGGCGTACACCGGCGTCCCCGTCCTGGGGGCGGTCTCCTGTGTGCTGCTGGCCACGCGGGTGGAGGCCGAGGTGTGGACGCGCGGGCTGACCGTCATCGCGGTCGGCGTGGTGCTGGGGGCCGTCGCCGCCCTGCACCGCCGACGGGCCTCGTCCTGAGCGGGGTGCCTCCGCCGCGGTGTCCACTCCCCAAGGGGTCGCCGCGCCGACGGCACCCGGTCCCGAGCGGCTGCCGCTACGGCTTCAGTGCCACGCCTCCGAAGTCGTCGACCTCGGCCGGCAGCGCCGTGCCGGTGCCCGCGGGACGCCAGCGGGAGACCGACACGAGTCCGGGCTCCAGCAGTCGCAGGCCGTCGAAGAACCGGGCGAGCTGCTCCGGGCTGCGGTTGACGCGCGGGTTGTCGCTCGCCTGGTTCCACTGCTCGATCATCTCGCGCATCTGCCGGGGGTCGAGCACCTCGGTGTCGTCGCACAGTACGAGGTGGCTGCCGGAGGGCAGGGCGTCGGTCAGACGGCCCACCACGTCGTACACGGAATCGTCGGTGATGTGCGCGGTGATCCCGAGCAGGAGCAGCGCGATCGGCTGGGTGAAGTCCAGTGTGCGGGCGGCCTGTTCCAGGATCGAGTCCGGGTCGCGCAGGTCCGCGTCGATGTAGTCCGTCGCGCCCTCGGGCGTGCTGGTGAGCAGGGCCTCGGCGTGTGCCAGCACGATCGGGTCGTGGTCGACGTAGACGATGCGGGCCTCGGGGGCGAGACGCTGGGCGACCTCGTGGGTGTTCTCGGCGGTGGGCAGACCGGTGCCGACGTCGAGGAACTGGCGGATGCCGGCCTCGGCGACGAGGTACTCGACCGCGCGGGCGAGGAACGCCCGCTGTGCTCGCGCGATGTCGAGGATCGCCGGGTTGCCCGCGGCGATCTGGTCACCGACCTGCCGGTCGATCTCGTAGCAGTCCTTGCCGCCCAGCCAGTGGTTCCAGATCCGGGCGGAGTGCGGCACGCCGCCGTTGCTCAGCGAGCGCTCAAGTGGCATGGGTTTTCCTTGGAGTTGATCAACCGTCACCCATAACCTACATAACGCCTGCCCCGCCTCCACAGGGGGCGGGGCAGGCGGACGGGCCGGTTCAGACGCCCGCGACCGACTGGATCCAGGAGCGGTACGCCGTCACGTTGGTGTACGCCGTGTTCGACTGCCGGTCGCTGGTCGAAGCGACTCCGACCTGGACGCCGTTCGCCATCATCGGACCACCGGAGTCACCGCCGGCGGTGATCCCGTCGCCCCGGTAGGCACAGATCGCGGAGCCGCCGTAGGCGTCGGTGCAGCCGCCGGCCACGGTGACGTTGGCGACCTTCAGGTAGCGGGACTGGCAGTTGATCTCCGAGCCGCACTGGGAGGTGGCGCCCCAGCCGTACACCTGCACGTTCTGCCCGACCCGCACCGTGCCGGGCTGCCCGAGGGAGGCGTAGGTGGTCGGGACGGAGCGGTCGAGCCGGACGAGCGCCAGGTCCGCGCTGTGGGTGTAGGTCTGGACGCCGTTGGCGACCGTGCCGCCGCTGTACTGGTCCAGACTGCCCACGCGGAAGGACAGCGAGCCGCCGCCGGCCACACAGTGTTTCGCGGTGAGCACCCAGGTCGGGGCGATGATCGTGGCCGTACAGGTCTCCTGGCCGTTCGAGTACAGCCGGGCGGCCCAGGGGCCGCTGCCGGCGTACCCGCCGCCGATGATGGGCTGGGAACCCCTGGCGGTGACGGGGGCCGCCGTCGGCGCGGCGGAGGCGGTGGGGGCGAACAGCGCGAGGAGGGAGACCGCCGCCGCGGCGAGAGCGGGCGCGAGCCTTGATATACGCAAGGGTCCTCGATCCGGAGGGGCGCCTGGGGAAGCGCACGTGTGTGGGGTGGACGGCCGCGCGGGCCGTGTCCATGGAGCCGGGCCGCCACCGGACGGCCTTTACGGCATGGACATGACCTAGCTTTCGGGAAGGAGGCGTGACCCGGGTACTAACACTTCGCCATAACCTCGCGTTATGCCCGAGGCCGGCGGCGCGGCCCGGCCGGCGCCGGTGCCATCCCCGCCGGCCGCTCCGTGTCCCCGGCCGAGGCCGAACTCGATGTCGGATTCCCGCAAGCACCGCCGGCCTCGGTCGCGCAGCCTGAAGGCATGACACCGTTGACTCATCAGCCGCTCGCCATCGCCCCCCACGTCCTCGACGAGCTCCGCGAACGCGACGACGCCGGCGCGGTCCCCCGTGCCCGTGTGTACGACACGGACGGATCGCCGTTGCGCTGCTGTCTGCGCCGCAGCCGTGCCGGAGAGCGCATCTCGCTGGTGTCGTACGCCCCGTTGCGCCGATGGGCGGCGGAGGTGGGCGCCGACCCGGCGGCCTACGACGAGGTGGGCCCGGTTTTCATCCACGCCGACGCCTGCCAGGGCCCGGATCCGGCGTCCGGGTACCCGTTCGCCGAGACCGGGGCCCAGCGCGTCTTCCGCCGCTACAACGACCAAGGCTGGATCACCGGAGGCACGCTCGTGCAGTTGCCGGTCGACCCCGCCCAGGCACAGACCGTCGTGGAACAGGCCCTGCACACGGCCTTCACCGACCCCGAGGTCGCCCTCGTGCACGTACGGGCGGTGGAGTACGGCTGCTTCCAGTACGAGGTCCGCAGGCCCTGACCAGGGGCGGATCCGCGCAGGACGCGGAACTCCGTCCAGACCGCCCGGACGACGGGCACGTGCGGAAGCCCGCGTCGGCAGTGATCACTGCCGACGCGGGCTTCCGCACGTGCCCTTGCCGATCATCCCGGCGCCCCGGTCAGGTGGCTGAAAACCGTCGCGTCATCCGGGATTCCCGTGGGGAGATAGGAGCAGTCACATCGCTACGAGTAATCAGGTGGTCACGTGGGGTGGAAACAAGCGTTCGGCGAGGCGATGGCGGAGCTGAAGGCGATACAGAAGAAACTTGACCGCCTCGACCGCCTCGACCGCTTCGATCGTCTGGATCGCCTGGATCGCCTTGACGATCCCACGGTCGGGCTGAGCGCGCTCCATGAGGAACTCGTCCGGGCTCCCGCGAAGACCATGGAACTCATCCAGGGAGACGTCACCGGACTGCGCGAGGAGAACCGGGAAGCACTCCGGCGCCAGGACCGGATGATCAGCGACCTGGACGAAACCCGGGGCGAGCTTCGCGAACTGCTGAACCTCGTCGACGTACTCCGCCCCCTCGTACTGGCGCAGGTGACCGACGAGAGGACAGACGACAGTACACGGACGCACTTCGAGGACAGCGCGCGCCCGCCGGAGCCCCGGGCGGGGGCCGACCGGGACACCAACGGCCCCGGCACAACGCATCCGGCGGCCACCACCGACACCGACTCGCAGGGGGGAACCATGCAGAACACCGAGCACCAGCCGCAGCCGGGGCCCGGCGACCAGGACCAGGACCTCGCTCTCAAGAACGCCATCGAGGCCGCCTTCCAGGGCCCCGGCACGCCCCTCGCCCGGCCTCCCGCCGCCACAGGCGCGGCGGACCCGGACGTCGCCCACGGTGTCCTTCTCCTGAAGGCCGCGGGCGTGGCCTCCGCGGAGTTGATCGCGCACCGCGACACCTGGGAGTGGCTCGCCGCCCTGGCCTTCGGCCACAGCCACTTCCGCACCCCGTCCGCCGTCGAGGACTTCAAGGAAGGCCGCGTCCGGACCGTCCTGTCCGGGCGCTCCCTCATCGCCCTGCTGATCGAGTTGTGGAACACCCGCTCCACCGCCGCTCCGCAGCAGGGCGACTGGGCCCTGGCCGTGACCTCCTACACCCGTATCGCGGCCAAGCTCTCCGATGTCTCCGGGCAGGGCGAGACCATCCGCATCGTCCTGGACGACGGACTCCCCCAGACGACCGAAGACTGACCGGCACTGCCGGCCGGAGAACAGCCGATGGCCGTCCGGGAGCTGTCCCGGGCGGCGAAAGCGGCGCCACGAGCCGGGCTGTACGGGCAGGGCCGCGGACAGGCGGGCGGCAGACCGCCGGCCGCCTGTCCGCGAGGCACAAAGGCAACGCAACACCGTCGAACCGTCTGCCTGACCGCCGCTGCGGGCTGTTCTCCTGACCGCCGAGCCCGCCGGTGATCATCAGGCCCGAGCCTGGCCGACACCTCGGCCGACACCTCATCGGCCCCGGCGCCACCGCCGCCGGCCTCGCGATACCTCCTTCACCGCCGCGCTGTCGGTGCGGCCCTCTACAGTTCCGTCATGACGAACTCCCGAAGGCCGGAGCCGAATCGCAAGCTGGTGTGGGCCGTGTACCCCCCTGGCACCCACCTCGACCGTTCCCGCGCCTCCTCCGGCGGGATGCGGGCCACCGCCCGCGACGACCGGGACAACTCGCTCGTCACCCAGGCCGAACTCTTCGACGCCGACGACCGGTACGACGACGGTTACAGGGACGGCCTGAGGAACCTCCTCCTCAACTGCGCCGCCGACATCGCGGTGGACGCCGCGCGTGCCGTGGTGACCACTGCCTTGGAGGTTGCCACCCCGTACGTCGAGGAAGGGGCGCGCCGGTTCATGCAGAAGCTGCGCCGCACGCCCAAGGACATCCGGGCCGCCGAGGTGGTGCAGGAGGCCGCCCCCGAGCGGTCCACCGCATCCGGTCTCCGACCGGTGACCACGGCCGCCGACGGCCACGACCAGGTGGACCTCGTCCTGCGCGCCGACCAGGGTGACTCCAACGCGCAGGCCGCTCTGGAGCGGATCAACACGCGGGCGGTCGAGACGTACTGCATCGCCGCGCACTACGTCGCCGGCCTGCCCGCGGCAGACGTCTCCGACGAGGCCATGCGCCAGGCCCTGGCCGCAGCCGCGCCCGGCTACGTCGCCGCCGCACTGGAACGCCTCGTCATGGACGACGCGTTGGGCCTGACCCCCGCGCAGCGGATGCGTCTGCTCCATCGTGCCGCGGAGCTCGACCCCGGTGTGATCGAAGACCTCACCGGCGCCGAGGCCCCGCTCGGGCAGGCCGACGCTCCGCCGGAGAGCGAAGCAGCCGATGGAGCCACTGCTGCCTGACCGTGCCAACGGGTGCGGTTCCGCCGGCTCACACGATGGTGGCCAGGATGTCAGGCGATAAGGCCCCGGCCTGGGTGGCGGTCCCTGCGAACGAGCGCCCGTCGGCAAGGGAGGAGACGTCGGTGGAGAAGTGGTCGCAGCCCACGGCCCGCCTGCTGTTACGCACGAAGTGCGTCAGCGGATTGCCGGGCGCCTGGAACGGTCGGTTGCGGCAGTTGCCCTGGGGCTCCAGGACTGGCTAGCAGACGACCGTCTTACGGTATGTGCCGAAGTTCAGGGTGAAGACCTTCTGATGCCGGTTCTTGATCTTCACGCAGCTGGTGTCACGCCAGTAGTTGACGATGACCTTCACGTGCATCGTCTTGCCGCATGTGTTGTAGAGGAAGACGTGCTGGTATTCCGGTGTCGGCTGGGTGACGGTGCGGTGGATGCAAGCCGGGGCCGTCCCACCCGCAGTCAGGGCACCGCCTGCCCGCACGCTGGACGCCACAACGGACCGCGGTGCCGGAACGGCGGCTCCGGCCGACGCGGCCGGCGCGAGCGCCAGCCCGCTGCCGAGGGCGAGAGCGGCTGTGGCTGCCGCGGTGAACTTGTGCATTACGGCGATTCCTTTCGGGATGTCACTGGATTCCGTGCGCGATGCGGACGGCTGCCGGCCGCCATCCGCGCCTTCGGAGTCAGGCCCGCGGACCTGCTGCGCGGACGAGAGCGCGGTCGGCGCCCTTCCCCTCGGGGCTGGCCGGCGATCGCACGGACAACTGTGGGCGGCCGCCCGGGTGCAAACCTGGTATCAATCTTGTATCCGCTGTTGAGGCGGGGTATCCAAGACGCGGGGGGCTTGGAAACGAGGGGAACCGTGGCGACGGTGCCTGGTCTGCTCGGCGGCCGTGAGACACGTGTGCGACCGATTGTTCGCCAGGGGTGGTGCCTGGCGATGAGTGGGCAACGCCGGAGTGAACGATGTCCGGGAGCGTCCGAGGAGGGGATGATGACGGCCGAGTTCCGCCTGCTCGGGGACGTCGAGGCCCGTGTCGATGGCCAACTGGTCGATCTGGGACATCGCCGACAGCGGTCGGTGCTCGTCGTTCTGCTGGTGGAGGCCAATCGGATCGTGTCTGTCGACCAGCTGGTCGAGCGGGTGTGGGCGGAACGGCCCCCGCAACGCGCACGGGACACGCTCTACGGTTACCTGCACAGGTTGCGCAAGGCTTTGGCTGTCATGGCAGGGGTGGACATCCTTCGACAAACCGGTGGCTACCTGATCTCGGTCGATGAAGCCCTGGTGGATATGCACCGGTTCGGTGAGCTGGTACGGCAAGCGCGCGCGGCGGAGGACGGCTCGGACGCGATGGCGTTGTTCGACGAAGCGCTGGCATTGTGGCGGGGCGATCCGTTCTCTGGCATGGATACGCCCTGGCTGAACGACGTCCGGGACGCCCTGCAGAAGGAACGGTTCGCGGCCGAGCTTGATTTCACCGATCTGCGGCTGGCGCAGGGCCGGCACACGGAGTTGGTGCCCACGTTGGTCAGCCGGGCCGGCGAATACCCGTGGGACGAGCGACTCGCGGCGCAGCTGATGCTCGCCCTGTACCGGTCGGGCCGGCAGGCCGACGCCCTTGCCCGCTACGAACAGACTCGGACGCGGTTGGCCGACGAACTCGGTCTCGACCCCGGTCCCGCCCTGCGGCAGCTGCACCAGCGGATCCTGACCGCTGACCCGGACCTGGCCGCCTCTGGGCCGCCCGCGACCGCCGCGCCCCCGACCGCCGCTGCCGAAGAGTCCACGCCTGACACCCGACTGGACCGGGCGGCCCGCGAACTGGCCACCGCCATAACCCGGCAGTGGACCGCGGAAGCCGAGATCCGCTCATTGCACCGGCCGGCGCCGATACGCTTACGGTGGTCGACCACCGGTCGGCCGGTGACGGGCGCGAGTGAAACGCTCTGTGGTGACATCTCTGACGTGGCCTCGAAGTTTCGGTCGCTTCCGGTACGTCAACTGGTGGTGCTCGGAGAGCCGGGGGCAGGCAAGACCGTGCTGGCGATCTTGCTGACCCTCGGGCTGCTGGCCGACCGCACGCCGGGCGATCCGACGCCGGTGCTGATGTCGCTGACATCCTGGAATCCGCACCGAGACCACCTGCACACCTGGCTGGCGCGCAGGCTGTTGGAGGAGTACCCCGGTCTGGGCAGCACCAAGGCGTACGGGCGCGATGCCGCGACGCTCCTGGTGACCGATGAGCGGGTGATACCGGTGCTGGACGGCCTCGACGAGATGGCACCCGGCCTGCACACCGCCGCGGTCGACGCCATGGACCAGGCGATGGCGGGCGGCCGGCCACTCGTGGTGACCTGCCGCACCAACGAGTACGAGAACGCGGTCCGGCACGGCGCCATCCTTGCCGGCGCCGCGGTGGTGGAGATCGAACCCGTCGAACTCGACGACGCCATCACCTTCCTCACCGCCCGCCACCACCGCGGCGATTCCCGCTGGCAACCCGTCGTCGAACACCTGCGCCACCACCGCGACGGCCCACTCGCACAGGCGCTGTCCACCCCGCTGATGGTCGACCTCGCCCGGACGGCCTACCGCGACCCCACAAGCGACCCGGGAGAACTCCTTGATCCGCGACGGTTCCCCGACCGGACCACGATCGAGGACCAACTGCTCGACACGTGGGTCCCCGCTGTATATGCCCGACCTCCTCAACCGCCGGGACCGCAGACCGCGGCGGTCCGGGACTACGGTCCCGAACAGGCCCAACAATGGCTCACGTTCCTCGCTCGCCACCTACGGCACCTGCAGACCCGGGACTTCGCCTGGGAGCACCTGGTCCGCGCGCTGCCCCGGCCCGTACGCGGACTCGTCTTCAGCCTGCCCGTGGCAGGTCTGTTCGCGATCGCCGGACTGCTGGCCAGGGGCCCCGTCCTGGCCTGGGTCTACGGGCTTTCCACCGCCGTGGGCGGTTGTGCCGCCCACGGCTGGGGAACACGGTCGGGTCCCTTGCGGGTCAAGGTTCGCTTCCGGCGCACGGCGTTGCCGTTCCTCGGCCGGTTCGTGATCGGGTTGGTCATCGGTTTCGTGATCGGGGCGGTCTGGTCACTCCCGACCTGGACGGTGGTCATACTCGCGTTCGCCTTCGGGTTCAGCATGGGACTGCACGTCTGGCTGGAGGCGCCGCGGGAGATAAGCCGCGCGTCCAGCCCGGCGACGACCTACGCTCAGGACCGTCTCGCGACACTCGCGTTCGCGTTGTCGGTGGCCGTGTCCATCGGGCTGTTCTACGGTTTCGCGATCTCCGTCAGCCAGCCGCACTCCCACCTCGGCGCGGTCGCGGACCCCTTTCACTTCGCCCGGGCATTGCCGGCCGGATTGGTGTCGGCATTGTTCGGCTGGTTCGCATTCCGGTACATCGGCAGCGTGAGCTACGGGCTCGCCGGCTTCGCCATCGGCGGCCAGGCAATGGCCCAGCACATTCCGTTGAGCCTTGGCCTCACGGCAGGAGCGGTATTCGGGCTCGCCATCGGACTCACCACGGCACTGTCCCGATCGTGGGGCGTCTACCTGCTCAGCCGGGTTTGGCTCGCGCTTCTCGGGCGGACACCCCTGCGGCTGAACCAATTCCTCGAAGACGCCCACCGCCGTGGCGTGCTGCGCCAGGCCGGCTCGGTCTACCAGTTCCGCCACGCCCGGCTACACGACCGTCTCTCACAGACCTGACCACGATCTCTCGGCCTGCGACCTCCTCATTGGCAGCCCTCGGTGACAGGCGGATCCGGGGGCCGGCGGCGACGTCTCGCAGTTCGCGCTCGGCCGGGACGGCCGTTACGTGGCCGCCGGTGACGCGTCGGGGCGGGTCACCCTGCTGGACGGCACGCTGACGCGCCGGCGCGGTGCGTTCTCCGGTCTGTTCACCGGCCACCGGCAGGACGCGGCGGCCCCGGTCACCGCGCTCGCCTTCTCCGCGGACGGAGCCGTCCTGGCGCCAGGCGGACTGGACGGCACCGTACGGCTGTGGGACGTCGGCCCGCACCAGGCGCTCGGTACGGCGCTCCCCGCGCCGGCCGACCAGGTGCCGAGCCCGGTGTTCCGGGGCGACGGCAGGGGCGACAGCCTGTACGTGGCGAACCAGGACGTACCTCGCACGCCTGTGCGCCCGCGCCGGTCTCCGTCGCGGCGGAGGTGTGCGCACGGGCCGGCGGCGGCCTCTCCCGGGCGGCATGGGCGGACTTCCTGCCGGGGTGCCCTACCGGAGGGTGTGCGCGTAGGGCTCGACGGCGGGGTCCTGGAGCCGCAGGTCGTGTGTCAGGCGATGTCTCAGCAGGCGTCCCAGCCGGCGCTCCACCGTGGTGTGGATGAGCAGGGACAGCCCCAGCATGCAGAGCACGGACACCGCCATCGCGGGCAGCGGCCCCAGCCCCGGAACGGCCCGCAGCAGACCTTTGGCCAAGGGGATGCCGATGCTCTGGTGGACGAGGTAGAAGGGGTAGGTGAGTGCCCCCGCGGTGACCAGCCCGCGGCGGCGCAGCCTCGCCGGCGGTCCTCCGGCACCGGCCAGCGCCAACAGCGCGAGGCACGACGTGAGCACGGTCGCGCACACGAACCAGGACGGCCGGCTCTCACCGGGCGGTACGGTGGCGTGGTCGGCCACCCTCAGTTCGAGCACGGTGAGTTGGTAGCACCAGGCGAAACCCAGCAGCAGCCACAGCAGGAGGCTCCGTCCGAACCGGTGCATGAGGTACAGGACGATGCCGATGACGAAGAGGCCGGTGTATCGGGTCAGTACGAATTCGTCGAGGAAGGGCGACCGGAGTTCGCGGGCGATGACGCCGGCCAGGAGCCAGGCTCCGCAGAAGGCCGTCACCCGCCGGTACGACAGCCCGAACACGAGCAGCACGCCCATCAGCAGGTAGAACCGGGCCTCCACCCACAGTGTCCAGGCGACTCCGTCGACCGGTTCCAGTCCCAGCGGGCCCGGAGCCATGGTCAGGTTGCCCAGGACGGTACGGGGGTCGACGCACGTGGCGGCCGGCCAGTCGGCCATCCGCGAGACGAGGACGAGCGCGACGACGAGGAGTACGGCGCACCAGTAGGCCGGGAAGAGCCGTGCGACGCGGGAGACGGTGAACTGTGCGGGAGTCCGCCCCCAGCAGCTCATGCAGATGACGAAGCCGCTGATGGCGAAGAAGAACTCGACGCCGAGCCAGCCGTAGCGGCTGATCTCGTGGAGGACCGGTGCGAGGTCCCTGAGCTGCGTCCTGCCCCAGAAGTGCGGGGTGGGTGTCCCGAGGAAGTGGTACGCGGCCACCATGAGCGCTGCCACCAGGCGGAGTCCGTCTACCGCGGCCAGGCGCGCAGGCCCGTGCCGCGGTCCGGGAGATGGTCTGTCGGACCACATGTCGCGACCTGGGCCGGTTCAGACGGTGGGCAGGGGCGAGCGGCTGACGCGTATCTTCGACTGGCCGTGCGGGCGCTTCTCCCAGTCCTCCATGAACCGTGCGTGCAGTCCGTGCCGCCGCGCCAGGTCCAGGAGGGTCTCGGTGCGGTAGTAGAAGTCCTCGCGCAGCACCTGGTGTTCGGCGCCCTCGGTGCGGTCGAAGGTGAAGTCGAAGAACCCGGTGCCGGTGAGCACGCGCCCGACGTGTGCCAGGCACTGGTCGACGACCTCCAGGGGCGAGTGGGAGAAGACGCTGTGCGCGTGGACGACGTCGAAGTGGTCGTCGGGCAGGAAGTCCAGGGTGAGATCGCCGGTGATGGTCAGATGCGGCAGCTTGTCCTGGAGGCGGCGCTCGACGAGGGTCTTCTTGGCGGCCATCAGGATGTCGGGCGAGATGTCGATGCCGTAGTAGTTGCCCGTGTCGAGGTGGCTGATGAAGCGCCAGCCGCCGCGCAGGTTGCCGCAGCCGATGTCGAGCATGCGGTGTCCGGGACGCAGCCCGTGTTCGACGAGGTAGTCGAACTGCATCTGCCCGAGCGCCAGCCAGCGGTCGTGGGTCTGGCTGCCGACCGCGGCTTCCGGGTTGCGGCGGGTGTCCGAGGCCATCACGGCGCGGTAGTAGCCGACGTGGTCGGGGTGCTTGAGGCGCAGCCACGCGTCCCGGCCGGCCCGGCGCAGATACGGGAGGACGCGGCCGGGATGACGCAGGGCGTAACCGCTCTTGTGGGTCAGGGTGGCGCGGTTGTTGCGCAGCTTCTTCGGCGACTTGGCGTCGGCGGGCATGGCTAAGCGACCTCCGTGCGAAAGGGATCGTCGGTGAAGGAAGGGAAGGAAGGGAAGGGGGGCAGGAGGGGAACGGGGTGAAGGTGATGGGTGCCGGTGCGGTCGCCGTGGTCAGACGCGACGGCGCAGCAGCAGCACGGTGACGACCGTGAGCAGTACGGCGAGGGAGCCGAGGACGGCGGTGTCGGTCCACTGGAAGTTCCAGTAGTCGCCGGCCGGGTTGGCCTCGTAGAAGCGGGCGACGTACCCGTGCGCCGCCATGCACTGCTTGAGTTCGGCGCCCGACGGGAAGGGGCAGTTCAGCACGTCGTCGTGGCGGCCGGTGGCGGTGATCAGGCCGTAGTGGCCGGTCGACCACTTCTCGCCCATCGGTGGTTTCGGGATGATGCCGGCGCTGACGTAGGTGTGCGGGGGGACGAGCAGCCGGGCCCGGTGCGTCCACTCCAGCAGGAGCGTCACCACCCCGGTCACCAGCAGGGTGAGGACCATCGCCGCCAGCACCCGGCGGGCCAGCAGGCCCAGCAGGGTGCCGGCCGCCAGCCCGAACAGGGCCGCCGCCACCACGCGGGGACCGGAGCCGCTCAGGGCCGTGTTGTCGTACCAGAACAGGCCGTAGCTGCGGTCGGCGGCCGGCCCCCACCACCAGGCGAACACTCCCGCGAGCAGACCGGAGAGGACGACCGTGGTCACCGCGGCCAGGGCGAACCGGGAGGCGAACCACTGACCGCGGCTCACGCCCTGGGCGAGGATCATGCGGTGGGTGCCCAGTTCCCGGTCGCGGCCCAGGAGCGGGGCGCCCCAGAAGACGCCGATGATGACGGGCAGGGCGATGTTCAGCGCCCCGAGGTACTTCAGGGGCTCGACGTCCAGCAGCAGGGGCAGCCCGGTGTCGGCCCGCGTGCAGTACAGCGGCCCGGGTGCGCAGTGGTCGAACAGCCCGCTGTGGAGGGCCTCGAGCATGCCCGAGCGGTAGTACGCGGCGATGGCGACGGCGACGATCAGGGCGGCCGCGCCGAGACCGGCCGGCACGCGCTGCTGGCGCCAGGCGAGCCAGAGGGAGCCCTTCACGCCGCCGCCTCCGTCCGCTCGGCGGGGGCGGGGTGCCCCGGCTCGCCGGCCTGGAGGTAGCCGAGCAGGATGTCCTGGAGTCCGGGCCGTTGCACATGCCAGTCGCCGCGCAGCGGTCCACGCTGCCGTATCAGGGCGGTCAGCTGTCTGCCGCCGGTGCGGCTCCGCACCACGGTGTGTGCTCCGGCCAGGGTGTCGGCCTGACCGGCGGGCCCGGTCAGCACCGCGTGGCTCGCGCGCAGTTCCTCGACGTCCTCGCTCAGCTCGACGCGGCCGTCCCGCAGCACGAGTACCCAGTCGCAGGTCTCCTCCAGCTCGGGCAGGACGTGCGAGGACAGCACGATGCTCATGCCGCGATCCATGGCCTCGGTCATCAGCTGCGCCATGATCTCGCCTCGCGCCACGGGGTCCAGGTCGGCCAACGGCTCGTCCAGGAGCAGGAGTTCGGGTCGCTTGCCCAGTGCCAGGGCGAGCGCGACGCGAGTGCGCCGCCCCGGGGACAGCTCGCCGACGCGGGCGTGGAGCGGGATGCCGCCCGCGCGGACGATCCGCTCCGCGGCCGGCCGGTCCCAGGTGGGGTTCAGCTTCTCGCCCATCAGCAGGGTGTCCGCCACGGTGGACCGCGGGTAGAGCGGCTTGTCCTGGGTGAGCAGGGCGACGCGGGCGCGGGCCTGCGACGTCCCGGGTACGGCGCCCAGCACGCGCACCTGCCCGCACGTGGGCCGGAGCAGTCCGCCGGCCAGGTGCAGCAGTGTGCTCTTGCCGGCGCCGTTGCGTCCGACGAGGGCGGTGATACGGCCGCCGGGAACGGTGAACTCGCAGTCCCGCAGGGCCCGGTCGCCCCGCCTCCGGTACCGGAACGCCAGTCCTGTGGCGCACAGCGCGGCCGACGCGTCAGGCCCGGTCATGCGTCCTCCTTCTTCCCTCCCCGGTCACCCGGGGCTTTGCTGTCGTGCTCGTTGTCGTAGGCGTCCAGGGCGGCCGTGACGAGGGCGAGGACATCGGCCCGCTCCAGCCCCGCGGCCCGCGCCCGGGCCACCCAGTCGGTGGCCTCCCGG
The DNA here is from genome assembly GCF_013870595.1 of Streptomyces sp. WELS2. GTDB lineage: Bacteria > Actinomycetota > Actinomycetes > Streptomycetales > Streptomycetaceae > Streptomyces. The sequence continues at coordinate 15,282 of NZ_JACBWZ010000016.1, forward strand.
CGCAGCGGGGAGTCGTTCTCCGCGCCGGGCCGGGCGAGTGAGCGCGTCACGAAGGTTCCGAGGCCACGGCGCAGTTCGACCAGACCGGCCCGCTCCATGTCGCGGTAGGCCCGCAGCACGGTGTTGGGGTTGATGCCGGTCGCCGCCACCACCTCCTTGGCCGTGGGCAGCTTGTCCCCGACCCGCAAGGTGCCCATCCGGAGCGCCCGTTCGGTCTGCTCGAGGATCTGCACGTAGGCCGGTACGCCGCTGCCACGGTCGATCCGGTAGTCGATCACGTCGTGTTCCTCGGCTCCACCATGCTTGTATTAATGAATTAGTGGAAGCATGGTGGATGCCTGGCGGGGATGTCAAACGCCGACGGGACAGGGACGACGCTCGCGCCGCGTGCGCGCCGGCACGAGCCTTGCCGGGCGCGTTTCCGCGCGCTTACGAACGGTGCGGCCTGTCGGAGACCGGGTGGTCTTCGACAGGCCGCGCAGGATCAGCGACGACGTCCGAGCGACGCGGCGAGGTACTGCACGCCCGCCGCTCCGCTTCGACGACGGCGCCGCCGCCGGCACCCAGGGGCTGGAGGAGGTACTGCGCGGCCGGTGCCACGGGGTCGCCACCGGCATCACCCCCACCAGGACGGGGGGGGTCGGCGGCGCAGCGCACCCGCCGGACGCGCCTCACGGCTCAGGGACTACCAGGACCTGAGCCTGCTGCGGCAGCTGACGGGCGCCTTCGTCATCGGCCCGGCCCGGCACACGCGCGGCCTCGTCATCGTGCCGTGACCGCGGCCCATTCGGCAAGCGGAGCGGAGAGGTTGAGAGTCGTCGTCGGCCGGCGACCCGTCTGACAGAGCGGCCGACGGGGCACTTCGGACTCAGCGACTGACAGCGTTCTCCCGCTCGACCCGTGACAGCTTCTCAGGATTGCGCACGGCGTAGAGCCCGGTGACAAGGCCGTCGTCGATGCGCACCGCCAGGACAGTGTTGATCTCGCCGTCGAGCCGGAGAATCAGCGCCGGGTGGCCATTGACCTGTGCCGACCGCAGCGACGCCGCGTCGCCGAACCTGGCCAGACCGGCGACCAAAGAGGCCACCTCGGCAGCCCCGACAACGGGCGACAGCACAGCCTGCACGACTCCGCCACCGTCGCCCAACAAGACGACGTCCGGCGCCAGGATGTCGACCAGCCGTTGCAGGTCGCCTGTTTCGACCGCCCGCTGGAAGGCGTCGAGCGCGTCTCGGGCCTCGGCCGGAGAAACGCTCCCGCGCGGTCGGCGCGCCGCGACGTGCGCCCGCGCGCGGTGGGCTATCTGGCGGACCGTGGCCGGGGGCTTGTCGACGGCTTCCGCGATCTCGTCGTAGTCCAGGTCGAACACCTCGCGCAGCACGAACACCGCCCGCTCCGTCGGGCCGAGTGTCTCCAGCACCAGCAGCATCGCCATCGAGACGCTGTCCGCCAGTTCGACGTCCTCGGCCACGTCGGGAGCGGTCAACAGCGGCTCGGGCAACCATGTGCCGACGTAGGACTCCTTGCGCCGGCGGAGCGTGCGCAGCCGCATCAGCGCCTGGCGCGTGGTGATCCGGACCAGGAACGCACGCTGCTCCCGCACCGTGTCGAGATCGACGCCCGCCCACCGCAGCCAGGTCTCCTGCAGGACGTCCTCCGCGTCGGTGGCCGAGCCGAGCATCTCGTAGGCGACGGTGAACAGCAGATTGCGGTGGGCGACGAACACCTCGGTGGCGGTGGTCATCCGGTCGCCTCGGGCAAGCGGCTCGGCTGTGTCCCTTGTTCGCCCGCTGCTCTCGCTCATGGCCGACTCCCGCCTGCTCGCTCTCGACTGGTCCACACGCAAGATGCCGGTCCCCACCGCTTTGTGACATCCGGTCGCGGTGGCGCACGTCACACAGCCGTCGTTGTCACGAGAAGCGGGGCACCGGCATCTCGTGTTCGTCAGGACGCCACGCGAACGATCCGCGACGGCAGGTCGTTGCACAAGTGAGGACGAAGCCATGGAACCCCGTATCAACCTGATGACCAACGAGCTCGGTGCCAAGGTCGGCAAGCGGTTCTACAACGTCGGCCTGGCGATCCGGGAGTCGTCGCTGCCCAGGGCCCTCCAGGAGTTGGTGGAGCTGCGCGCCAGCCAGATCAACGGCTGCGGCTGGTGCGTCGACGTGCACACCAAGGAGGCGGCGGCCGCAGGCGAGACCTCGGTCCGGCTCAACCTGGTCGCCGCCTGGCGCGAGTCCACCGTGTTCACCGAGGCCGAGCGGGCCGCGCTGGCGCTCGCCGAGGAGGGCACCCGGATCGCCGACGCCCACCAGGGCGTGTCCGACGAGACCTGGGACCAGGTGCGCAAGCACTACGACGACGACCAGATCGCCGCGCTGGTCTCCCTGGTCGCCGTGATCAACGCCGCCAACCGGTTCGGCGTGATCACCCGCATGCGGGGAGGTTCCTACGACCCCGGCATGTTCGCCGGCCTGTCGAACTGACCGGCAGGTGAACGGCGGCCCGGCCCGGGAACCTTCGATCCGGGCCGGGCTCGCACATGTCCGGCTTACGCGAGGAACAACCGAAGCTCGGCGGCCTGCGGGAAACGCCCGGCGTCGAAGCTCGGCGTCACCCTGGTAATACGTCCCCCTCCTCCAGGAGGGGGACGAGGATCTCGATCAGGCGGCGCTCCGCGGCGTCACGGCGATGTTCCGCGACTCGGCGGGGCGACGGCCAACCATCCGCTCAGCCCGCCTCTTCGTTCCGGGGAGGTCCCACCCCGCTCGGCCTCCCCTCAGCCGGGGGAGACGCACTCCCTCCCACCCGTGCCGGACACCGGCAGGAAACAGAGGCGCAGGGTGGCCCTGGACGGGGCGCCGATCATCGAGGTGAAACGGTAGACGGTGGTGTCCACCGCGTTCTTGACGACGATGCGACGCGACGGGACGCCGGGGGCCGAGAGCTCGATCGCGTCGCCGACCCTCGTGTGCCAGATCCGGCCCCACGCGGCGTCGCACACCGTGCTGTACCGGATCTCCATATGGGCGCCGGTCGCGGTGCGATGCTCGGGCCCGAGGGAGTCCACCCGGCCGGGCAGTCCGCAGAACACGCGGTCGGGATCCTTTCCGTCACACGTCCTGCCCTGGCATCCGGGAGCGGGATCCAGCGGAGGCAGCGCCGCCCTCGCCGGATGCGCGGTGCCCGGGTTCAGCACCGACAGCACCACGATCAGCACGCCGGTCATCGCCGCGATCACCACCGCCACGCCCGCACCCACGACGAACCAGTGTGCGCGCCGGACCCTGCCGAAGGCGCCCGTCCCCCGAGGACCCGCGGAGGCCGGGGGCACCGAGGGTGCGGACGGTACGGCGGGACGGGCGGACCGGGCCCGCCCGCTCCACTCGGCGTCCGCCAGCTCCCAGAGCGCGAGCAGCCGCGCGGAGGGCTCTCCCGCCATCGCGCACAGCGCCTCGACGGCCTGCCGGGGTACCGGCTTCTTGCCGTTGAGGTAACGCTCCCAGGACGACCTGCTGTACGGGGTGCGCTCGGCCAGTCCCGTCAGGCTCAGACCGGTACGCGCTCTGACGGCGCGGAGTCCCTCGGTCAGCGCCGCGCACTCCGGTGCGGGGGCGGTCATCGGCGCGGCACCCGCCGGCACTGCGAGGCCACGGCGCCGTTCGCAGGCAGCCCGGCTTCGTCCAGCGGAGGCGTCACCGCGGCGGTGGTCTGCGCCCCGTAGAAGCCCTCGACGACGCCCGGGACCGTCTCGCGGTGGCGTCGTCGTGACCGCGCGACGAGTCGCCGGCCCGTCCGATCCGGCGAATCCGGTAGTTCGCTCCAACGCGCCATGCTTCCCCCATACGCGCCACGGATCTTCCGAGGCTTCCGCCTCGGTACCGTTCCGTTGATACACCTTGCACGGTCCGCGAACCCCGGCCCGCGGGCGCCGGCCATGCTTTCCGGCCACGCCCCGGACGGACGGGCTTCCCACGGGTGCCGCGCTCCGCCGCGCGACCCGGCAGATCAGCGTGCGGAACGTGACACGGCCTCCCGAGAGGCCGATTCCACCGGCCCGGATCCGAATGGCCGGCAATCCTCGTGCCGCGAGCCATGGAGCCTGCGCCCGAACGGCCCGGATTGCCGCCGGGGCACCGAGTCCGGATAGTGGGAGGGAGGCCGAGGGACGGCAGGTGTCGTCACAAGCGCCGTCGTGTGCCCTTGCCGGCCGGCGACACGTGGCCTTGACGCCGGTGAGACGCCGCTGCTCGCTGTTCCCGTCGTCGCCGGGTCCCCGGAGTGCCCTGCCACCGTGAAGGAGCGGCCGTGTCCGACCGAAGGTCATGGGCGACGCCCGGCGGACCGCCGACGGCACGACCGGCAGCCGCATCGCCGACGCCTTTCTTCGAGACCGTCCCGCCCACCGCCTCCGGGCCCGCTCCCGGCCGGCGGCACCCCGAACCCCTCCCCGAAAGGACCCGACCATGCCGGTGTGCACCACCCGCGACGGAACCGACATCTTCTACAAGGACTGGGGTCGGGGCCGCCCGGTCGTGTTCATCCACGGCTGGCCGCTCAACGGCGACGCCTGGCAGGACCAGCTCAAGGCCGTCGCCGACGCCGGATTCCGCGGCATCGCCCACGACCGCCGCGGCCACGGCCGCTCCACGCCCGTCTGGCACGGCTACGACTTCGACACCTTCGCCGACGACCTGAACGACCTGATCAACCACCTCGACCTGACCGACGTGACGCTGGTCGCGCACTCCATGGGCGGCGGCGAACTCGCCCGCTACATCGGCCGGCACGGCACCGGGCGCCTGCGCTCGGCGGTCCTGCTGTCCGCGGTCCCGCCGGTCATGGTGAAGTCCGACGACAACCCCGCAGGCGTACCGGACGAGGTGTTCGAACAGATCAAGAGCGGCATTCTCAACGAGCGCTCGCAGTTCTGGAAGGACACCGCGGAGGGCTTCTTCTCCGCCAACCGGCCCGGCAACAAGGTCACGCAGGGCAACAAGGACGCCTTCTGGTACATGGCGATGGCGCAGACCATCGAAGGCGGCGTGCGTTGCGTGGACGCCTTCGCCTACACGGACTTCACCGACGACCTCGAGAAGTTCGACATCCCCACCCTCGTCGTCCACGGTGACGACGACCAGGTCGTCCCCATCGACGCCACCGGCCGCAAGTCCGCCGAGATCATCGCCGACGCCGAACTCAAGGTGTACGAGGGCGGCTCCCACGGCATCGCCATGGTGCCCGGCGACAAGGAACGGTTCAACCAGGACCTGATCGAGTTCCTGCACCGCTGACCGGCCCGGCAACGCCGGGGCGGTCACCGCGGTCACCACGCCCACTCGGCCCCGAGCCACGGAGCGGCAGCCGTACCGTGACCGTCGTGGACCCCGGTCCGCTCTCCACGAGCACACTCCCCCGTACACCGGTCCGCGAGCGCCTGCGCGCGGTGGCCGAGGCTCCCGCGGGCTGGACGTCGCGGCCTCGGCTGGCCGGCCGCCTGAGGCGCGTACGGCCGCACGAATGTGCGGCAGGCCTCCCGTTGACCGTACAGTTCAGGCGCCTTGATCAATCGCCTGGAGGAGGAACAGCGACATGGGCGCAAGAAGCGCGATGGCCCGTGCCGTGGCCGCGCTGCTGGTCGTCGGCGTCAGCACTGGAGTCGCGGCGTGCACGAGCAGTTCAGGGGCGGCCTCCCCCGCCTCGAGTCCGTCGCCGGGCACGCCGGAGAACAAGCCTGCGCCGTCCCGGCAGACGGTCACTCACCGGGCGGCGGAAGACAGTCCCTCGCCGAGCTCGGCGGACGCCTCCGCGGCGGCTGCCTCCTCACGGCCCGCGGCGCCCGGTCCCTCCACACCGAGACGCGTGGTCCCCACCTCCGCGGCGAGCCCCACGGAATGGCCGAAGAACGCCACGGCGGAGGAACTCCGTACCATGCGACCGGGTGTCGACCGGCCGAAGTCCTCGGGTGAGACCCAATGCGACTGGTTGCGGGAGCAGGGCATAGCCTGCTGAGTCCTGATCGCCGGGGCATGGAACGGCCACCGGTCCACGTTTCCGGTTTTATGGGTGAACTTCCCGGCCGTCTCCTTCCCACCCATCGCGTCCTCAGCCGCCTTGTCCCCTCCGGGGGACTTCTTCACCTGCCCGACGAGAGCCTTCTCGCCCGCCGCGATATCCCCTTTCGCGGCCGAGCAGCGCGGTGAGGAGGACCGCCGTCAGGGTTCCGGCGACGACGCCGCTGCCGAGGATCGTACGGGCCCAGCCGGGGAAGCCCGCGTACAACTCCGGTACGAGCAGTGGCAGCAGCCCCATGGTGAGCGCGAGCGCGGCCGTCAGGTTGCCCGTGCCCGTGCCGGACAGGTCGGCTCGGCGGAGCATCTCGACGCCCATGACGGCGATGACGGCGTAGACGACGAGCGAGGAGCCGCCCACGACGGCCTCGGGTATGCCGGCCAGCGCCCGGGACACGGGTGTGGCCAGGCCGGCGGCGACCAGGAGCGCGCCCGCCCCGGCGGTCACGAAGCGGCTGCGGACTCCGGTGAGCCGGCCGATGCCGATGTTCTCGGCGCTGGTGACCATGAGGGACGTGCCGAACAGTGCGCCGGCCAGGGAGACGAGGGCGTCGGCGCGGGCGACGCGCGGAACGTCCCGTTCGGGGACGGGGGTCCGGCCCACGGTCTCGCTGTTGAGCACGGTCTGCCCGGTGATCTCGGCGAGCGTGGTGAGGCTGAACACGAGCAGCGGAAGGGCGGCCACGAGGTCGAAGTGCGGTGGACCGAAGGGCAGGAGAGCGGGCAGCGCGAACCCTTCGCCGGCCGCGGGAGCGAAGGCGCCCAGGCCGGTCGTCACCGCCACGGCTGTTCCGGCCGCCATCCCGATGAGCACGGAGGTCTGGCGCCAGACGCCCCGCAGGAACACGTACGCGGCGACGGTCGCCGCGACCGTGAGCGCGGCCAGGAGCACCGCGCGCGGCTCGCCCCTGCCCTCCGGGCCGGTGACGAGCCGGGCGGCGACGCGGATCATCGTGATCCCGATGAGCAGGACGGTCACGCCCATGACCAGGGGTGGGAAGAGCCGTACGACGCGGGCGTACAGGGGCAGTACGGCGAGCAGCAGCGCTGCCGCCAGGAGGACGGAGCCGGCGGCGGTCGGCGCGCCGTGTTCCTGGGCGATCTGGAGGAACAGCGCCGTCGCGGCACCGCCGGGCAGCATGACGAACGGCAGGCGGCCGCCGATCCGCCATACGCCGAGGGACTGGAGCAGGGCACCGGCGCCGCACAGCAGCAGGACGGCGCTCAGCAGCGAGGCCGTCGCGCCGGGCGGCAGCCTCAGGGTGCCGGCGACGAGGAAGACGGTGGAGACGGGGGCGGCGATCATCGCCAGGACGTGCTGGACGGACAGCGGCACGAGCCGCCCCAACGGCACCCGCGCGTCGACGGCCTCGGCGGAGCGGGTGGCAGGCGGGACCTGGATACCGGTCATGCCGTCTCCTCCAGCCACGGGATGTCGGCCGCCGGGTAACGGTAGGCGCGGAAGACGGCGTTGGGCTCGGACGGGAAGAGGCCCCGGACCTCGCTCTCGTCGTAGCCGGCGAAGTACGGGACGACGTACTCCCAGCACAGGTAGCCGTCCTTCGTCACCTCGAACAGCCGCCCGGACGGAGAGTCGGTCACGAGCGTGTTGCCGTTCGGCAGGCGCTGCGCCGAGCCCATGAAGGGCGCGAAGAAGAACTCGCGGGCCGGGTCGTGGTACTCCCACACGACGTCTCCGTCCGCCCGGTCGATCTCGATGACGCGGGAGTACGGCACGTCGTGGCCGGGCCGGAAGACGCCGTTGTCGAAGACCAGCAGCCGGCCGTCGTCCAGTTCGGTGGGCGCGTGCTGCTGGCTGACCGTGCCGGGGCGGCTGCGCCAGAGGATCTCGCCGGTCTCGCGGCTGATGACGACGACGGCCGAGACGCTGCGCAGGCTGGCGAGGATGTTGCCGTCCCGCAAGGGCGTGACACTGTTGACGAGGGGCCAGTGTTCCCGGGCGTAGGCCTCGTGCAGCGGGAAGGACGCGCGGTCGAGGTGCTCGGCGGCGCGCCAGGACCACAGGAGTTCGCCGTCCGGGCCGACCTCCCTGATGGTGTCCGCCCAGACGACGCCGCCCTCGGCTTCGGAGCCGGGCACTCCGCCCCGTACGGCCGTCGCCTGGGTCCCGGTCAGGGGCTCGAGGGCCGTATAGAGTATCCGGCCGTCGTCGAGGTGGTGGGCGTCGTGGTGCTGGAGGGGGTCGCGGTGCTCCCGCAGTATCGTCCCGTCGGGTGCCGCGCGGAGCATGACGCCGCCCCGGTACTTGTGCCACATCGGGAAGAGAGCCTTCTCACCGGGGAGTACCCCGTTGTAGGCGAGGGTTCCGTCGGCCAGGAGGCGGGCGTGGCGGCCGGGCCGGTACGGGAGGTCCCAGCGGTGGACGGTGCGGCCGTGGATGTCGATGAGGTAGACCTCGCCGGTGCCGGTGAGCGGTGCGTAGAGGGTGTAGCCGTCGCACACGGCCGTCTCGTCGAGGGCGATGAGGCCGGTGGGGCGCCGCCGGCGTGAGTTCTGGTCGATCGGGGGCACGTCGGAATCCTCGCTTCGACAAATTTTCTTTGATCAGAACAACCGACTTTGACGGTAGAGAGGTTGTGTGACGGGCATGTGTCGGCAGTACGAAACCGCCTCCGGGTTCTCGCCGTGCGCCGCGTAAGGTGCCGTCAGGCGCTGTCGGCCAGGGAGAGCGGCGCCGCGGGGCGGGAAGGGACGGGACGACCATGGAGGCCGGGAACACACCTCGGGTGGGTGCCGCCGTACGCCGCCGGCGCCGGGCGCTCGACCTGACGCTCGCCGAGGTGGCACGGCGCAGCGGGCTCTCCTCCCCGTTCCTGAGCCAGATCGAGAACGACCGGGCGCGCCCCAGCATGCGCTCGTTGCAGCGGATCGCCGACGCCCTCGGCACCACGGCGGTACAGCTCCTCGCGGCCTCGGACGAGACCCGCACGGTGGACGTGGTGCGCGCGGGCGACGACAGCGGCCTCGACCGGGAGGCGCGCGTCCGGCCGGTGGTGCGCGGCCGCCATCAGTTGCACGCGCTGGAGTTCACCGGCGAGCACGAGGCGGACCGCGAGTTCCGGCACCGCAACGACGAGCTGATGTACGTGGCGGACGGCTCGGTGGAGGTGGAGGCCGAGGGGCGGATCCACCGGCTGGGGCGCGGGGACACGCTGCTGCTGTCGGGCGGGGTCCGGCACCGCTGGCGCTCCACCGAGCCGGGGGCGCGGGTCCTGGTGGTCGCTGTCGGCGACCACGTGGAAGTGGTCGGGT
>NZ_JACBWZ010000160.1 GCF_013870595.1 Streptomyces sp. WELS2
GTCCGGCATCGCCGAGGTCTTCGCCAAGGCCGGCTACGACGTGGTCCTCGCCGCCCGCAGCGAGGAGAAGGCGCAGGCGGCCAGGGCCCGCGTCGGCAAGTCGCTGGCCCGCTCCGTCGACAAGGGCCGGCTGACCGCCGAGGCCGCCGCCGGGGCCCTGGAGCGGATCGTCCCGGCGGGCTCCTACGACGCCTTCGCCGAGGTGGACCTGGCGGTGGAGGCGGTCGCGGAGGACCTGGACGTCAAGCGGCAGCTGTTCGCGGCGCTGGACAAGGTGTGCAAGCCGGGCGCGGTCCTGGCCACCACCACCTCCTCGCTGCCCGTGGTCGCCTGCGCCCGCGCCACCTCGCGCCCGCAGGACGTGATCGGGATGCACTTCTTCAACCCGGCCCCGGCGATGAAGCTGGTCGAGGTGGTCCGCACGGTGCTGACGGCCGACGACGTCCACGCGACCGTGCGCGAGGTCTGCGGCCGGATCGAGAAGCACGCGGTGGACTGCGGCGACCGGGCCGGGTTCATCGTCAACGCGCTGCTGTTCCCGTACCTCAACAACGCGGTCAAGATGGTGCAGGAGCACTACGCGTCCCCGGACGACATCGACGCGGCGATGAAGCTGGGCGGCGGCTACCCGATGGGCCCGTTCGAACTGCTGGACGTGGTCGGCCTGGACGTCTCGCTGGCCATCGAGAAGGTGCTGCACCGCGAGTTCCGCGACCCCGGCCTCGCCCCGGCGCCGCTGCTGGAGCACCTGGTGGCCGCGGGCTGCCTCGGCCGCAAGACGGGCCGCGGCTTCCGCGAGTATGCCCGCCGCTGACGGCGCCGGCGACTGGTTCCGGTCGGAGCCGGACTGGGGCGGACTGCTCGAACCGGCCGCCGCTCCCCCGCCCCCGGCGGGCGGGGGACATCCCGGACCTGCGCATCAACGTGCGCACATGCAGTACGTTCGGGTCATGTCCCAGCCCGCCAAGTCCTCACGTACACCAGCTACGCCCGACGCGCCGGAAAGTGCCGCAGGCAGTCGCGCCGCCGCCCAGCGGCTGAAAATGCGCCGGGAACTGGCGGCAGCAGCCATGGAGCTGTTCGCGACCAAGGGGTACGAGGCCACCACCGTCGACGAGATCGCCGCCGCGGCCGGGGTCGCCCGGCGCACCTTCTTCCGCCACTTCCGCTCCAAGGAAGAGGCCATCTTCCCGGACCACGACGACACGCTGGTCCGGGCCGAGGCGGTGCTCAACGCCGCCCCCGCGCACGAGCACCCGCTCGACACCGTGTGCCGCGGCATCAAAGAGGTCATGCGGATGTACGCCGCCGCGCCGGAGATCTCGGTGGCCCGCTACAAGCTCACGCGCGAGGTGCCCACCCTGCGCGAGGCCGAGATCGCCTCGGTGGCCCGCTACGAGCGCCTGTTCACCCGCTATCTGCTCGGCCACTTCGACGAGCACGCGCACGCCGACGACGCCAACGACGACCCGCTGCTGGCCGAGGTCGCCGCCTCGGCCGTGGTCACCGCCCACAACCACGTCCTCAGACGCTGGCTGCGGGCGGGCGGCCAGGGGGACGTGGAGGCCCAGCTCGACCACGCCTTCGCGATCGTCCGCAGGACCTTCGGCAACGGCATCGGGGCCGGCCGGGAGAGCACCCCGCGCACCCCGGCGACCGCCTCCGCCGCCCAGGGCGAGGTCCTGGTGACGGTGGCGCGCACCGACGCCCCGCTCGACGAGGTGATGCGCACCATCGAACAGGCGCTGAAGGAACGGTCGTAGTACAGCGGCCGGAAGAGACCGGCCGTAACCGGCCGGACCGCGACAGACGGGCAGTGAGTGGCACTGAGTGCCGCTCACTGCCCGTTTCGTTTGCCGAGCGTTGATCGATCATCGCTCATCTGTTACGTAAAGATTTCATCTGAGAGCAATTTCTGGCACTCAGTGCCTTGTCACCTGACACGCCGTGTCATACGTTGGTGGCGTCCGGGCGGCCGGCGAGCAGCGATCACCTGCCCGTCGGCTGTCCCCGAGGGCCCCCCGCCCGCGCGCCCGGACGCCTGCGTCACAGGCACCCTCCCGCGCCACAAAGCGCTGCCGGAGCACCACCACGCCGAACCGACGGCACCCCCTTGTCACCCTCAGCAGCACGCATCCCAGCACCGACGAACCCTCAGGCGCCCCTCCCTCAGGGCGCTCACCGCCGGAGGCAACACCGTGACCGTGAAGGACATCCTGGACGCGATCCAGTCGCAGGACGCCACGTCCGCCGACTTCGCCGCCCTGCCGCTCCCCGAGTCGTACCGCGCGATCACCGTCCACAAGGACGAGACGGAGATGTTCGCGGGCCTTCAGACCCGCGACAAGGACCCGCGCAAGTCGATCCACCTGGACGAGGTCCCGGTGCCCGAACTGGGCCCCGGCGAGGCCCTGGTGGCCGTCATGGCCTCCTCGGTCAACTACAACTCGGTGTGGACCTCGATCTTCGAGCCGGTGTCGACGTTCGCCTTCCTGGAGCGCTACGGCAAGCTGTCGCCGCTGACCAGGCGCCACGACCTGCCGTACCACATCATCGGCTCCGACCTCGCGGGCGTGGTGCTGCGCACCGGCCCCGGCGTCAACGCCTGGCGGCCCGGTGACGAGGTCGTCGCGCACTGCCTGAGCGTCGAGCTGGAGTCGCCCGACGGCCACGACGACACCATGCTCGACCCCGAGCAGCGCATCTGGGGCTTCGAGACCAACTTCGGCGGCCTCGCGGAGATCGCGCTGGTCAAGACGAACCAGCTGATGCCCAAGCCCAAGCATCTCACCTGGGAGGAGGCGGCGGCCCCGGGCCTGGTGAACTCCACCGCCTACCGCCAGCTGGTCTCCCGCAACGGCGCCGCCATGAAGCAGGGCGACAACGTCCTGATCTGGGGCGCGAGCGGCGGACTCGGCTCGTACGCCACGCAGTTCGCGCTCGCCGGCGGCGCCAACCCCATCTGTGTCGTCTCCTCCCCCCAGAAGGCGGAGATCTGCCGCTCCATGGGCGCCGAGGCGATCATCGACCGCACCGCCGAGGGCTACAAGTTCTGGAAGGACGAGCACACCCAGGACCCCAAGGAGTGGAAGCGGTTCGGCAAGCGCATCCGCGAACTCACCGGCGGCGAGGACATCGACATCGTCTTCGAGCACCCCGGCCGCGAGACCTTCGGCGCCTCCGTCTACGTCACCCGCAAGGGCGGCACCATCACCACCTGCGCCTCCACCTCGGGCTACATGCACGAGTACGACAACCGCTACCTGTGGATGTCCCTGAAGCGGATCATCGGCTCGCACTTCGCCAACTACCGCGAGGCGTACGAGGCCAACCGGCTGATCGCCAAGGGCAGGATCCACCCCACGCTGTCGAAGACGTACTCCCTGGAGGAGACCGGCCAGGCCGCCTACGACGTCCACCGCAACCTGCACCAGGGCAAGGTCGGCGTGCTGTGCCTGGCGCCCGAGGAGGGCCTCGGCGTGCGCGATCCGGAGCTGCGCGCCAAGCACATCGACGCCATCAACCGCTTCCGCAACGTCTGAGACACCCGAGGTCATAGATGACTGAGCGTCAGAAGGACCGGCCGTGGCTCATGCGGACGTACGCCGGCCACTCCACGGCACAGGCGTCCAACGAGCTGTACCGGCGCAATCTCGCCAAGGGCCAGACCGGTCTGTCGGTGGCGTTCGACCTGCCGACCCAGACCGGCTACGACCCCGACCACATCCTCGCCCGCGGTGAGGTCGGCCGGGTGGGCGTGCCCGTGGCGCACCTCGGTGACATGCGCCGGCTGTTCCAGGACATCCCGCTGGAGCAGATGAACACCTCGATGACGATCAACGCCACGGCCATGTGGCTGCTGGCGCTCTACCAGGTCGTCGCCGAGGAGCAGGGCGCCGACATCACCCGGCTCCAGGGCACGACCCAGAACGACATCGTCAAGGAGTACCTGTCCCGGGGCACTCATGTGTTCCCGCCGGGGCCCTCCCTCCGGCTGACGACGGACATGATCGCGTACACGGTCTCCCACATCCCGAAGTGGAACCCGATCAACATCTGCAGCTACCACCTCCAGGAGGCGGGAGCCACGCCGGTGCAGGAGATCGCGTACGCGATCTCCACCGCGATCGCGGTCCTGGACGCCGTGCGCGACTCCGGCCAGGTGCCCGCGGAGCGCATGGGCGACGTGGTCGCGCGGATCTCCTTCTTCGTGAACGCGGGCGTCCGCTTCATCGAGGAGATGTGCAAGATGCGGGCGTTCGGCCGCATCTGGGACAAGATCACCCGCGAGCGGTACGGCATCGAGGACCCCAAGCGGCGCCGCTTCCGCTACGGCGTCCAGGTCAACTCGCTGGGCCTGACCGAGGCGCAGCCGGAGAACAACGTCCAGCGGATCGTGCTGGAGATGCTGGCGGTCACCCTGTCGAAGGACGCACGCGCGCGTGCCGTGCAGCTGCCCGCCTGGAACGAGGCCCTGGGCCTGCCCCGCCCCTGGGACCAGCAGTGGAGCCTGCGCATCCAGCAGGTGCTCGCCTACGAGAGCGACCTGCTGGAGTACGACGACGTCTTCGAGGGCTCGAAGGTGGTCGAGGCCAAGGTGGACCGGCTGGTCGCGGACGCCCTCGCCGAGATCGGCCGCATCCAGGAGATGGGCGGCGCCATGGCCGCCGTGGAGTCCGGCTACCTGAAGTCGCAGCTGGTCGCCGCGCACGCCGAGCGCCGGGCCCGGATCGAGTCCGGCGAGGAGAAGATCGTCGGCGTCAACATCTTCGAGTCCACCGAGCCGAACCCGCTCACGGCCGACCTGAACACCGCGATCCAGACGGTGGACCCGGCGGTCGAGGCCCGGGTCGTCGAGGCCCTGCGCGACTGGCGGGACACCCGCTACCAGCCGCCGTTCAACCACCCGCGCCCGTGCAAGGCGCTGGAGCGGCTGAAGGAGGCCGCCAAGGGCACCGAGAACCTGATGGAGGCCACCCTGGAGTGCGCCCGCGCCGGGGTGACGACCGGCGAGTGGGCCGCCGCCCTGCGCGAGGTGTTCGGCGAGTACCGGGCGCCCACCGGGGTCTCCTCCGCGCCGGTGGCCGTCCCCGCCGAGGCCGGTTCGGCGCTGGCCGACGTGCGCGCGCGGGTCGAGGCCACCGCCCGTGAGCTGGGCGTCGGGAAGCTGCGGTTCCTGGTCGGCAAGCCCGGTCTGGACGGGCACTCCAACGGCGCCGAGCAGATCGCCGTGCGCGCCCGGGACGCCGGCTTCGAGGTGGTCTACCAGGGGATCCGGCTCACCCCCGAGCAGATCGTGGACGCGGCCCTCGCCGAGGACGTCCACGCGGTCGGCCTGTCGATCCTGTCCGGCTCGCACGCCGAGCTGGTCCCGGACGTGCTCCGACGGCTGCGTGTGGCCGGTGCCACAGATATACCCGTGATCGCGGGTGGCATCATCCCCAGCGGTGACGCCGAACAGCTCAGGGCCGCCGGAGTGGCCGCGGTGTTCACCCCGAAGGACTTCGACATCACCGGGATCATCGGCCGCATCGTGGACGAGATCCGGAAAGCGAACAAGCTCGACCCCCTGGAGGTCCCCGCATGACAACGGTCAACCGCCTTCGTCCCCGGCGCTCCTGCCTGGCCGTACCGGGCAGCAACCCGCGCTTCCTGGAGAAGGCGCAGGGCCTCCCGGCGGACCAGGTCTTCCTGGACCTGGAGGACGCGTGCGCGCCGCTCGCCAAGCCCGAGGCGCGGCACACCATCGTCAAGTTCCTCAACGAGGGCGACTGGACGGGCAAGACCCGGGTGGTCCGGGTCAACGACTGGACCACCGAGTGGACCTACCGGGACGTGGTCACGGTGGTCGAGGGCGCCGGCCCCAACCTCGACTGCATCATGCTGCCCAAGGTGCAGAACGCCCAGCAGGTGGTGGCGCTGGACCTGCTGCTGACCCAGATCGAGAAGACCATGGGCTTCGAGGTCGGCCGGATCGGCATCGAGGCGCAGATCGAGAACGCGCGGGGCCTGAACCACGTCAACGAGATCGCCGAGGCCAGCGACCGGCTGGAGACGATCATCTTCGGCCCGGCCGACTTCATGGCGTCGATCAACATGAAGTCGCTCGTCGTGGGCGAGCAGCCGCCCGGCTACCCGGCGGACGCCTACCACTACATCCTGATGAAGATCCTGATGGCCGCCCGCGCCAACGACCTCCAGGCGATCGACGGCCCCTACCTCCAGATCCGCAACGTCGACGGCTTCCGCGAGGTGGCCGGCCGGGCCGCCGCCCTCGGCTTCGACGGCAAGTGGGTGCTGCACCCGGGCCAGGTCGACGCCGCCAACGAGGTCTTCTCCCCCTCCCAGGAGGACTACGACCACGCCGAGCTGATCCTGGACGCCTACGAGTACTACACCTCCGAGGCGGGCGGCAAGAAGGGCTCCGCGATGCTCGGGGACGAGATGATCGACGAGGCCAGCCGCAAGATGGCCCTGGTCATCGCCGGCAAGGGGCGCGCCGCGGGGATGCGGCGCACCAGCTCGTTCGAGATCCCGGAGGCCTGAGCGCGATGCGGTTCGGACGCACCTACGAGGAGTTCGAGGTCGGCGCGGTGTACAAGCACTGGCCGGGCAAGACGGTCACGGAGTACGACGACCACCTGTTCTGCCTGCTCACCATGAACCACCACCCGCTCCACATGGACGCCAACTACGCGGAGAAGACGACGGACTTCGGCAAGAACGTCGTCGTCGGGAACTACATCTACTCCCTGCTGCTCGGCATGTCCGTCCCGGACGTCTCCGGCAAGGCCATCGCCAACCTGGAGATCGAGTCGCTCAGGCACGTGGCGCCGACCTTCCACGGCGACACGGTCTACGGCGAGACGACCGTGCTGGACAAGTGGCCCTCGAAGTCGAAGGACGACCGCGGGATCGTGCACGTCGAGACCAAGGGCTACAAGCAGGACGGCACCCTGGTGTGCGTCTTCCGCCGCAAGGTGATGGTGCCCACCGGGACGTACATCAAGGAGCGCGGCGGCGAACAGCCGGGCCGCCCGCCCGTCTCCCACCACCACCCCCAAACGACGCCCCTGCGGGGCGGCACCCCTGGGTCCGAGCTGAAGCAGCAGGAGAAGTAGCGATGGCCCGTCTCGCCCAGACCGCCGGTCTGACCGACGTCCAGCAGGAGATCCTCTCCACCGTCCGGGATTTTGTCGACAAAGAGATCATTCCGGTCGCGACCGGGCTGGAGCACCGCGACGAGTACCCGCAAGCGATCGTGGACGGCCTGAGGGAACTCGGCCTGTTCGGTCTGATGATCCCCGAGGAGTACGGAGGCCTGGGCGAGTCGCTGCTCACCTACGCGCTGTGCGTGGAGGAGATCGCCCGCGGCTGGATGTCGGTGTCCGGCATCATCAACACCCACTTCATCGTCGCGTACATGCTCAAGCAGCACGGGACGCGGGAGCAGAAGGAGTACTTCCTGCCGAGGATGGCGGCCGGCGAGATCCGGGGCGCCTTCTCGATGTCGGAGCCGGGCCTGGGCTCGGATGTGTCGGCGATCACGTCCAAGGCGGTCCGGGACGGCGACGAGTACGTCCTCGGCGGCCAGAAGATGTGGCTGACGAACGGCGGCACCTCCTCGCTCGTGGCCGTGCTGGTGCGCAGTGACGAAGGACACCCCGAGGGCACCGCCCCGCACAAGTCGATGACCACCTTCCTGGTCGAGAAGGAGCCGGGCTTCGGCGAGGTCCGCCCGGGCCTGACCATCCCCGGCAAGATCGACAAGATGGGCTACAAGGGCGTCGACACCACCGAGCTGATCATGGACGGCCTGCGCGTTCCGGCCGACCGGGTGCTCGGCGGGGTCACCGGCCGAGGTTTTTACCAAATGATGGACGGTGTGGAGGTCGGCCGGGTCAACGTGGCGGCGCGCGGCTGCGGCGTCGCCCAGCGCGCCTTCGAACTGGGTGTCCGGTACGCCCAGCAACGTCACACTTTCGGCAAGCCGATCGCCCAGCACCAGGCCATCCAGTTCAAGCTGGCGGAGATGGCCACCAAGGTCGAGGCCGCGCATGCGATGATGGTCAACGCGGCCCGCAAAAAGGACTCCGGGGAGCGAAACGACCTGGAGGCCGGCATGGCGAAATACCTGGCCTCCGAGTACTGCAAGGAGGTCGTGGAGGACGCCTTCCGGATCCACGGCGGCTACGGTTTCTCCAAGGAGTACGAGATCGAGCGCCTGTACCGGGAGGCCCCCATGCTGCTCATCGGTGAAGGTACCGCCGAGATCCAGAAAATGATCATCGGCCGCCGACTGCTCGAAGAGTATCGATTCCAGGGCTGATTGTCCGGTTACGGGGTGTTTTCTTCGAGAAGAAGATCACACCCCGTAGACGTTCTTCGGCCGCCGACTCGGCTTCCTGGCTTGCCCAGTTGTGGGCCGCGCCCGGTACGATCCCGGGAAAGCCGCCGTCCCCCGTCAGAGCGCGGCATCATCCGCTACGAAGGTCATCCATGCCCCACTCCTCTGCACACCGCGACAGCCTGGTAGGCGCACGCCTCGCGCGCGGAGCATCGCCGTGGCTCCTCCCGACCGTCGCCACCGCAGCCGTCAGCCTGCTCCGGGCCCGCCGCTCCGGCGCCGCCAGGGCCGTCGCCGTGCCCGCCACCGCGCTCGCGGCGGGCATGCTGTGGTTCTTCCGCGATCCCGAGCGCGAGATCGCCGAGGGCCGGGTCATCTCGCCCGCCGACGGCGTGGTGCAGAGCATCATGCCGTGGAAGGACGGCCGCACCCGCGTCGCGATCTTCATGAGCCCGCTCAACGTCCACGTCAACCGCGCGCCCCTCACGGGCACGGTGACGTCCGTCGAGCACATCCCCGGCGGCTTTGTTCCGGCTTTCAACAAGGAGAGCGAGAACAACGAGCGCGTAGTCTGGCATTTCGACACCGAACTCGGCGACATCGAGATGATCCAGATCGCCGGCGCGGTGGCCCGTCGCATCGTGCCCTACGTCCCCGAGGGCACGAAGGTCGAGCAGGGCGACCGTATCGGTCTGATCCGCTTCGGCTCGCGTGTCGATCTCTACCTGCCCGAGGGCGTGGAGGTCGCGGTCGAGGTCGGACAGAAGACCGTGGCTGGGGTGACTCGCATTGACCGTGATTGATCCGGAGACCCAGGCGGGCTGGGTGCCCGAGGCCGACGAGGTGGACGAAGAGGAGGAGATGCCCCTCTCTCTGCGGCTGTCGATAGCGGACACGCTCACGCTGGGCAACGCCACGTGCGGCTTCATGGCGGTGTACTTCACCACCACCGGCATCCTGATCCCGCACCTCACCGGCAGCCAGGAGTCCGGCATGGCCCGCCACAGCGCGGCCACGGCGGTCATCCTGATGCTCTGCGCGGCCGTCTTCGACCTGTTCGACGGGCTCGTGGCGCGCAAGCTGCGCTCGTCGCCGATGGGCGCGGAGCTGGACAACCTGTCGGACCTGATCAGCTTCGGGCTGGCGCCCGCGTACTTCGTGCTCGTCTACGGCATGGTCGCCGACGACGCGCACCAGCGGGTGGCGGCGGTGGGCGCGATCGTGGTGCTGCTGGCCGTGGTGCTCAGACTGGCCCGGTTCAGCTGCGTGACGCTGAAGGACGGCATGTTCCAGGGCATGCCCTCGCCGTTCGGCGCGCTGACCGTCGTCTCGATCGTGCTGCTGGAGCTGCCGTTCGTGGCGACGCTGCTGGCGATCCTGGGGACGGCGTGGCTGATGGTGAGCCGGGTGGAGTACCCGAAGCCGCGGGGCCGGCTGGCCGGGGCGATGCTCTGCTGGATCGTGCTGTCGATGGGGCTGCTGGCCGCGTGGGCCTTCGACGCGCCGAGCGGTCAGCTGTTGCTGCAGACGGGCTGCGCGCTCCAGCTGGTGATGGGCGCGGTGATTCCGCTGTTCGCCACGGCGCGGCGGGTGAACAACTTCCGCGACAACCGCCGCGAGGCGCGGGCCGCGCAGTTGCCGTAGCGGTGCGGTTGCCGTAGCGGCGCTTTGACGAGGGGCCCCTTACCCGGTTGGGTAGGGGGCCCCTCGCCTGTGCCCGGGCCCTGGGGGCTCCGCCCCCGGGGGGTCAGCGCAGATGGGCCTCGGCCAGACGGACGGCGACCCGTTCCAGGATCGGGCCCGCGTCAGCGATGCACTTGGCGATGTCCGGCTCGACCGAGGTCAGGGGGTAGGCCTCCGAGATGCCGGCCCGGTGCAGCGCCTCCGTCGGCAGGGCGAGCCGTCCGCAGACGGCCACCACCGGCTTGCCCGCGGCCCGCGCCGCCGCGGCCACCCCCGCCGGCGCCTTGCCGTGCAGCGTCTGCTCGTCCAGCGAGCCCTCCCCGGTGATCACCAGGGACGCCCGTTCCAGGGCGGGCGCGAAGCCGAGGACGTCCAGCATGACCTCG
>NZ_JACBWZ010000161.1 GCF_013870595.1 Streptomyces sp. WELS2
TCCGCGAGCGCCTTCGGGAAGTTCCGGCGGGTGGACGCCGTGGCGCTGCTCAAACGCGACCCCCAGGTCTCCCCCGCGGTCAAACGCGAGCTGAAGCCGTGCGACGGCGACGACTACCAGGTGGACGTCTCGTACGGCGATCTCACCGACGCCCCGGTGGACGATGTCGTCATCAACGTGATGACCTGCGCGGACTGGGTCGGCATCGGCTCGTACGTGTACCGGGACGACAACGGCGTGTTCAAGAACGTCTTCAAGAGCGAGGAGTCCCCGGTCTACGCGGAGATCGATCGCGGCACCCTGTCGGTGACCAGGCAGTATTACGAGCAGGACGACCCGATCTCCAGTCCTTCCGGGGACGTCGTGACCCCCTACACCTGGAAGGCCGGGCGGTTCGTCCCGGGCAAGCCCACCCGCAACGAGTACGGCAAGTCCGCCGACGGGTCCCCACGGCCCGTGCCGAGCACCTGATCCCCCACACGCACACCACGAGGACTGAGAGCACCGGGATGGCAGACCAGACCCACGTCCTGTTCGTCGAGGACGACGACGTCATCCGCGAGGCCACCCAGCTCGCCCTGGAGCGGGACGGCTTCGCGGTCACCGCGATGCCCGACGGCCTGTCGGGCCTGGAGGCGTTCCGGGCGAACCGTCCCGACATCGCCCTGCTGGACGTCATGGTGCCGGGCCTGGACGGGGTCAGCCTGTGCCGGCGGATCCGCGACGAGTCCACCGTGCCGGTGATCATGCTGTCGGCGCGCGCCGACTCCATCGACGTCGTCCTCGGCCTGGAGGCGGGCGCCGACGACTATGTGACCAAGCCGTTCGACGGTGCCGTGCTGGTCGCCCGGATCCGCGCGGTGCTGCGCCGTTTCGGGCACGCCGGCGGGGAGCGGGCGCAGGAGTCCGGGGCCTCGGTCGCCGGCACGCTGACCTTCGGGGACCTGGAGATCGACACCGACGGCATGGAGGTGCGGCGGGCCGGACGGCCGGTGGGGCTCACCCCGACCGAGATGCGGCTGCTGCTGGAGTTCTCCTCCGCGCCGGGCACCGTGCTCTCCCGCGACAAGCTGCTGGAGCGGGTGTGGGACTACGGCTGGGGCGGGGACACCCGGGTCGTGGACGTGCACGTGCAGCGGCTGCGGCAGAAGATCGGCCAGGACCGGATCGAGACGGTCCGCGGCTTCGGCTACAAGCTGAAGGCCTGAGCGGGGCGCCATGCGGGGGATCCTGCGGAACCCGGTCCGGCGCATGGAGCGCGCGGGACTGCGCACGGGGCTCAGATGGAAGCTGAGCGCGGCGATCGCGCTGGTGGCCGGTCTGGTGGCGGTCGTGCTCAGCCTGGTCGTGCACAACGCGGCCCGGGTCTCGATGCTGGACAACGCGCGCGAGCTGGCCAACGACCGCCTGGTGCTGGCCCAGCGCAACTACGAACTGAACCGGGGACCGGTCTTCCCCTACGTCAAGGTGGACGACCCCGAGCTGCCGGACGCGCTGCGCGAGAGCGTCGGGCGCAGCCGACGGGCCAGTGACGTCTCCCGGCACGGCGAGGACCCGGACATCTGGGCCGCCGTGCCGGTCAAGGGCGGCCATGTGCTGTCCGTGCACATGCACCTGCCCGACCGCAGCATCGACATGCTCAGGGACCTGGACCAGGCCCTGGTCATCGGCTCGGTCGCGGTGGTGCTCGGCGGCAGCGCGCTCGGTGTGCTGATCGGCGGCCAGCTGTCGCGCCGGCTGCGGAAGGCCGCGGCGGCGGCGAACCGGGTCGCCAACGGCGAGACCGATGTGCGGGTGCGGGAGGCCATCGGCGGAGTCGTACGGGACGAGACCGACGATCTGGCGCGCGCGGTGGACGCCATGGCGGACGCGCTGCGGCAGCGCCTGGAGGCCGAGCGGCGGGTCACGGCCGACATCGCGCACGAGCTGCGCACCCCGGTGACCGGACTGCTGACGGCGGCCGAGCTGCTGCCGCCCGGCCGGCCCACGGAGCTGGTGCTGGACCGGGCCAAGGCGATGCGCACGCTGGTCGAGGACGTGCTGGAGGTGGCCCGGCTGGACAGCGCCTCGGAACGGGCCGAACTCCAGGACATCATGCTGGGCGAGTTCGTGGCCCGCCGGGTCGCGGCCAAGGACCCGGAGGCCACCGTACGGGTGGTGCACGAGTCGGAGGTCACCACCGATCCCCGGCGGCTGGAGCGGGTGCTGTTCAATCTGCTCGCCAACGCCGCGCGGCACGGCCGGCCGCCGATCGAGGTCACCGTGGAGGGCCGGGTCATCCGGGTCCGCGACCACGGGCCCGGCTTCCCCGAGGAGCTGCTGGCCGAGGGGCCGAGCCGGTTCCGCACCGGCAGCGTGGACCGCGCCGGGCAGGGCCACGGGCTGGGCCTGACCATCGCCGCCGGCCAGGCCCGGGTGCTCGGCGCCCGGCTGACCTTCCGCAACATACGCCCCGTCGGCACGCCCGCCGGTCAGCCCGCGGAGGGCGCGGTGGCCGTCCTGTGGCTGCCGGAACACGCTCCGACCAACACGGGCAGCTATCCGGTGCTGCCGGTGTCCGGGGCGGGTTAGAGCCGGGAGGCCGCGTTCGCGCGGTACCGCGGGGACGGCGCCCCCGGGTCCGCGGTCACCCGAAGTCCTTGGAGAAGTCCAGCTCCGCGCTGCGGCCGACAGCCCCTCCGAGACGGCCGAAGGCCCCGGTGGCGGACACGCACCGGGGCCTTCGGGACTTGGGGGGCCTCGGAGACCGGGGGCCTCGGAGACCGGGGGCGGCTCAGGCGGATACGCGGCGCGCGCCCGCCGGAGCCGTCCGGGCCGGGAGGATCAGACGGCCTCGGCCATCGGCTGCGGTGCCGCGTCGGCGCCCTCGCCGGCCGCCTTCGGACCGCCCCTCAGCGGCACCTCCTTGACGAACAGGGCGGCGATCAGCACCGGCACCGCGACCACGGCGCCGAGCAGGAACGCGGAGTGCGTTCCCGAGGACACCGCGTGCTGGTAGGCCTCGCGGGCCGCCGCCGGCAGCTTGGCCAGGCTGTCCGCGTCCAGCTGCGCCGACTTCGCGGTGATCTTCGCGCCGACCGTGCCGGCCCGTTCGGCCATGATGTCCTGGACGCGGTGGTTGAACAGCGCGCCCATGATGGCGACGCCGAAGGAGGAGCCGAGCGTGCGGAACAGGGTGGCCGAGGAGGAGGCCACGCCCATGTCCTTCATCTGCACGCTGTTCTGCGCGACCAGCATGGTGATCTGCATCAGGCAGCCCATGCCCGCGCCGACCACGGCCATGTAGACGCCGGAGGTGAGCCGGGTCGTGCCGGTGTCCATCGTGGACAGCAGGTACAGGCCGATGATCATCAGGACGCCGCCGGCGATCGGGAACATCTTGTACCGGCCGCTGCCGGTGGTGATCCGTCCCGCGATCATCGAGGTCACCAGCATCGCGCCGAGCATCGGCAGGAGCAGCAGACCGGAGTTGGTCGCGGACGCGCCCTGCACGGCCTGCTGGTACAGCGGCAGGAAGAGCGTGGCGCCGAACATCACGAAGCCGGTGATGAAGCCGATGACGGCCATCAGGGTGAAGTTGCGGCTCTTGAAGATGTGCAGCGGCAGCACCGGCTCGGCGGCCTTGGTCTGCCAGAACACGAACCCGATCAGCGCGGCCACGCCGATGCCGGTCAGCTCCATGATCCGCGCGGAGGTCCAGGCGTACTCGGTGCCGCCCCAGGTGGTGACCAGCACGATCGCGGTGATGCCGACGGTCAGCAGGACGACGCCCAGGTAGTCGATGCCCGCCTTGGACCGCTTCTTCGGCAGCTGGAGCACGACGGTGACCAGCGCGAGGGCGACGGCGCCCAGCGGCAGGTTGATGTAGAAGGCCCAGCGCCAGCCCCAGTTGTCGGTGATGGTGCCGCCGACCAGCGGACCGCCGATCATCGCCAGCGCCATGACGCCGGCCATCATGCCCTGGTACTTGCCGCGCTCCCGGGGCGGCACCAGGTCGCCGATGATCGCCATGACGCCGACCATGAGACCGCCGGCACCGAGCCCCTGCACGGCCCGGAACCCGATCAGCTGGCCCATGTCCTGGGCCATGCCGCTCAGCGCCGAGCCGATGAGGAAGATCACGATGGAGCCCAGGAAGGCTCCCTTGCGCCCGTACATGTCGCCGACCTTGCCCCAGACCGGCGTGGAGGCCGCGGTGGCCAGGGTGTAACCGGTGACGACCCAGGACAGGTGCTCCAGCCCGCCCAGGTCGCCCACGATCGTGGGCATCGCCGTGCCGACGATCATGTTGTCGAGCATCGCGAGCATCATCGCGATCATGAGCGCGAGCAGTACCACCCGCACGCTTCGGGGGCGTTTGCCCGCTATGCCTTCTACTGTGTCCGCCATCGTCTTCCCGTTCCCCCCGGGGCGGAACTTACTTGCCGCCCGGCTAGTTCTCAGTACACTGGGACGGTAAAGGCATTACTAGCCGGGCGTCAAGTAAGTTTCCGTGGGGGCCCGAGGAGTACGAGGATGGGCGGCACCATGGACGGCACCAAGCAGCAGCGCCGCGGCAACACGCGCCAGCGCATCCAGGACGTGGCCCTCGAACTCTTCGCGGAACAGGGCTACGAGAAGACCTCCCTGCGGGAGATCGCCGAGCGTCTCGACGTCACCAAGGCGGCGTTGTACTACCACTTCAAAACGAAGGAAGAGATCATCGTCAGCCTCTTCGAGGACCTGACGAAGCCGATCGAGGACCTGATCGAGTGGGGCGGACGGCAGCCGGGCACCCTGGAGACCAAAGAGGAGATCATCCGCCGCTACAGCGAGGCGCTCGCGGGCGCGGAACCGCTCTTCCGTTTCATGCAGGAGAACCAGGCGACGGTCCGTGAACTGCGCATCGGGGACACCTTCAAGGACCGGATGCGCATGCTGCGGGACATCCTCATCAATCCCGAGGCGGAGCTGGTGGACCAGGTCCGCTCGGTCAGCGCGATGTTCACGCTGCACGCCGGGATGTTCGTGATGCAGGACGTCGAAGGCGACTCCGAGAAGAGGCGCGAGGCCGTTCTCGAAGTCGCCTTGGACATGATCCGGCAGGCGCACGAACACGCCCGCCGCAAGGGCTAGGGTCTGCCGTTCGGATCAGGCCGCGGGGCATCGGCGGCGCCGTGCCCCGCGTCTGCGGCGTGAGCCTGACGACAGGCCCTCGGTCAGACCGTCACGCCGTGGGCGCGCAGGAACGCGACCGGGTTGACGGCGGAGCCGTAGTTCGGGGTGGTGCGGATCTCGAAGTGCAGGTGGGGGCCGGTGGAGTTGCCGGTGGAGCCGGACAGCGCGATGTGCTGGCCGGTCCGCACGACCTGGCCGATCCGCACGTCGATGCGGGACAGGTGCGCGTACTGCGAGTAGGTGCCGTCGCCGTGCTTGACGACGATGGCGTTGCCGTACGCCGGACCGTCGCCGGCACCGTTGGGGCCGGCCTTGACGACGGTGCCGCCGTGCGCGGCGACGACCTCGGTGCCGGTCGGCACGGCGAAGTCCTGGCCGCTGTGCTTGGCGACCCAGTGGCTGCCGGCCTGCATGTAGCCGGCGGAGAGCGTGTACTGCTTCACCGGGTCGACCCAGGACGCGGCGGACGCGGTGGCGGCGCTCGCGACCCCGGAGCCCAGCACGGCCGTGGCGCCGAAACCGGCGGCCAGGACGGCCACGCGGGTGCGGAGCGAGGACGTACGGGCGGAGCGGGACGTGAAGCGTCGGAACATCGTGACCTCGTGAATTCGGGGACTGGTCGGCCACCCGGTGCGCGGACGTCCACGAGGACATCCACCGAAGCGGCCATTACTTGGTAACCGACCACCCCGAAGCCTGACAAAGGGCCTGTCTACGGCGGTGAGTAGTAGATGCCCTGAAAAACGGGCAATTCCCCACACTCCCCCCGCTCGGCGGGCACCACCCCTGACATCGGCCTTTCCCTGACCGCAGCCATGACTTCCGCGTTGAAAGTCCGTTTTATCCACCTATTTCAATCCACCAGGTGCCTTAGTAGGTGACTTACGTCCTGTGCGGCACATCACCGGCCGGATAAACCGGCGAACGCGGAATTGTGACGCAGACCTCTATCCCCCTACCGTCCGGTAACCCTACGGTTCCTCACGCGCCACCCTCGGCTCAGATCATGCCCCTGACATTCAGGACGCGTACGGACGCGCGTACGGACGTGAGAGGACCCCCACCGATGACCAGACACCCCTGGGCGCGCCGCAGTACCGCGACCGCCGTCTCCGTGGCCGCGCTGGCCGCCCTCGCCGTGCAGACCGCCCCGGCCGTACAGGCGGCGGACGGCACGGCGGACGCCCCGGCCCGCTCCACGGCCGCCACCGCCACCGCCGCGAAGGTCGACTACGCCACCTGGCAGAAGGACTGTCAGGCGGTCATGGACCAGGCCCTGCCGTACCTGAAGCAGCGCATCGCCGCCGCCCGGCCCGGCGAGAAGCAGGCGATCGTCTTCGACATCGACAACACCACGCTGGAGACCGACTTCGGCTTCAGCTACCCCCAGCCCGCCAACCGGCCCGTCCTGGACGCCGCCCGCTACGCCCAGGAGCACGGCGTCTCCCTCTTCTTCGTCACCGCCCGCCCCGGCGTCCTGTACTGGCCCACCGAGTACAACCTCGAACACGACGGCTACGAGGTCTCCGGCCTGTACGTCCGCGGCCTGACCGACCTCTTCAAGGACGTCGCCGCCTACAAGACCGCCCAGCGCGCCGGCATCGAGAACGACGGCTACACGATCATCGCCAACATCGGCAACAACACCACGGACCTCTCCGGCGGCCACGCCGAGAGGACCTTCAAACTGCCCGACTACGGCGGTCAGTTGTCGTAGCCCGCAGGGGAGCATCCGCCGGGGCGTGGGCGTACCGTCCCGGACGAACTGTCCTCTCCGGCCGTTCCTCCCGCACCCGGAGACGACCCTGGAACAACGCTGAAGGGGCCGGTGCCCAAAGGCACCGGCCCCTTCGGAGCGGTCGAACCGCCGGAGGCTTACGCGTCCTTGCTCAGGTTGGGACCGGCCCCACCCGCGGCCTGCTCGATCGGCGGGACGTCCGGCAGGGCCGACTTCTCCTCACCGCGGAAGGTGAAGGTGGCGGTGTCGCCCTCGCCCTCGGTGTCCACGACCACGATGTGACCGGGACGCAGCTCGCCGAAGAGGATCTTCTCCGAGAGCGTGTCCTCGATCTCGCGCTGGATCGTGCGGCGCAGCGGCCGGGCGCCCAGCACCGGGTCGTAACCCTTCTTGGACAGCAGCTCCTTGGCGGACTGGGACAGCTCGATGCCCATGTCCCGGTCCTTCAGGCGCTCGTCCACCTTGCTGATCATCAGGTCGACGATCCGCAGGATGTCCTCCTGCGTCAGCTGCGGGAAGACCACCACGTCGTCCACGCGGTTGAGGAACTCGGGGCGGAAGTGCTGCTTCAGCTCGTCCGACACCTTGTTCTTCATGCGCTCGTAGTTGGTCTTCGTGTCACCCGCGGCGGCGAAGCCGAGGTTGAAGCCCTTGGAGATGTCCCGGGTGCCGAGGTTGGTCGTCATGATGATGACCGTGTTCTTGAAGTCCACGACCCGGCCCTGGGAGTCGGTCAGGCGACCGTCCTCCAGGATCTGCAGCAGCGAGTTGAAGATGTCCGGGTGGGCCTTCTCGACCTCGTCGAACAGGACGACCGAGAACGGCTTGCGGCGGACCTTCTCCGTCAGCTGGCCGCCCTCCTCGTAGCCCACGTAGCCGGGGGGCGAACCGAAGAGGCGGGAGACCGTGTGCTTCTCGCTGAACTCCGACATGTCGAGGGAGATCAGCGCGTCCTCGTCACCGAAGAGGAACTCGGCGAGCGCCTTGGACAGCTCGGTCTTACCGACACCGGAGGGGCCGGCGAAGATGAACGAACCACCCGGACGCTTCGGGTCCTTCAGGCCGGCGCGCGTACGGCGGATCGCCTTCGACAGCGCCTTGACGGCGTCGTTCTGGCCGATGACCCGCTTGTGCAGCTCCTCCTCCATGCGAAGCAGGCGGCTGGACTCCTCCTCGGTCAGCTTGAAGACCGGGATGCCGGTGGCCGTGGCGAGGACCTCGGCGATCAGCTCGCCGTCGACCTCGGCGACGACGTCCATGTCGCCGGCCTTCCACTCCTTCTCCCGCTTCGCCTTGGCGGCCAGGAGCTGCTTCTCCTTGTCGCGCAGGGAGGCGGCCTTCTCGAAGTCCTGCGAGTCGATCGCGGACTCCTTGTCCCGGCGGACGGCGGCGATCTTCTCGTCGAACTCGCGCAGGTCCGGCGGAGCGGTCATCCGGCGGATGCGCATCCGGGAGCCGGCCTCGTCGATCAGGTCGATCGCCTTGTCCGGCAGGAAGCGGTCCGAGATGTAGCGGTCGGCCAGGGTGGCCGCCTGGACCAGGGCCTCGTCGGTGATGGAGACGCGGTGGTGCGCCTCGTACCGGTCGCGCAGGCCCTTGAGGATCTCGATCGTGTGCGGCAGGGACGGCTCGGCGACCTGGATGGGCTGGAAGCGGCGCTCCAGGGCCGCGTCCTTCTCCAGGTGCTTGCGGTACTCGTCCAGCGTGGTCGCACCGATGGTCTGGAGCTCGCCGCGGGCCAGCATCGGCTTCAGGATGCTCGCCGCGTCGATGGCGCCCTCGGCGGCACCCGCACCGACCAGCGTGTGCAGCTCGTCGATGAACAGGATGATGTCGCCGCGGGTGCGGATCTCCTTGAGGACCTTCTTCAGGCGCTCCTCGAAGTCACCCCGGTAGCGGGAGCCGGCGACCAGGGCGCCGAGGTCCAGCGTGTAGAGGTGCTTGTCCTTGAGCGTCTCGGGCACCTCGCCCTTGACGATGGCCTGGGCGAGGCCCTCGACGACGGCGGTCTTGCCGACGCCGGGCTCACCGATGAGGACGGGGTTGTTCTTCGTACGGCGGGACAGCACCTGCATGACCCGCTCGATCTCCTTCTCGCGCCCGATGACCGGGTCGAGCTTGGACTCACGAGCGGCCTGGGTGAGGTTCCGGCCGAACTGGTCCAGGACGAGAGAGGTCGAGGGGGTGCCCTCGGCCGGGCCGCCCGCGGTGGCGGTCTCCTTGCCCTGGTAACCGGAGAGCAGCTGGATGACCTGCTGCCGCACCCGGTTGAGGTCTGCACCCAGCTTGACCAGGACCTGGGCGGCGACGCCCTCGCCCTCACGGATCAGGCCGAGCAGGATGTGCTCCGTGCCGATGTAGTTGTGGCCCAGCTGAAGGGCCTCGCGGAGCGACAGCTCCAGGACCTTCTTGGCACGGGGGGTGAAGGGAATGTGGCCGGACGGGGCCTGCTGGCCCTGACCGATGATCTCCTCCACCTGCTGGCGGACCGCCTCAAGCGAAATGCCGAGGCTCTCCAGGGCCTTAGCGGCGACACCTTCGCCCTCGTGGATGAGACCCAGGAGGATGTGCTCGGTGCCGATGTAGTTGTGGTTGAGCATCCGGGCTTCTTCCTGAGCCAGGACGACAACCCGCCGCGCGCGGTCGGTGAACCTCTCGAACATCGTTAATCGCTCCTCAGAGCGGTCAGGCAGTGGGGGGAACTTCCCCTCCCTGTCCTTCCGCAGCTTAGTCCCGCAAGCGGGGACCGCTCATTCCAACTGCCGACACCGTCGATGGCCTCCTGACCGTGTGCGCCGACATCTGCTCCAACCCGATGGTGCGAGACGATGTTCCCGCAGGCCAGGCAGTTACCCCACTCGCCAGTACGCCGTTGGCGAACGTGAGACGGCCTGTTCTGCGTGTCGCCCCCTCCCACTAGGGATGTCTTACCCGCACGGACTGACACTCCATGCCGCGCGCACCGGTTCCCTCCGCTATGGGCGAACAACCTTGCGTCTCCCCGGACCCCCGCACGCCCCCGCCCCCGACACTCTGCGAATCCGTCGGGGCACCCAGCGTAACCCGGATGCCACTGCGGCGGTTGCACTTGGCATGGCTGGCCCGGTCCCCGTGACACCCACGATCCCCCTCCCCCGCCGGCCCGTCGTCCCGGACGAACCGGTGGCCGGCGGTCCCGCCGCCGACCCCGCCCCGGACGCCGGGGCCCGGCACTGGTACGAGGACGAACTGGGCTGGCCGACTCTGCCCGGACGGCCGCTGCGGCTGGTCACGGGGGTGCGGTTCGACGTGCTGGAGGTGCCGGCCGAGGCGGGCGCGCGAGCGCTCCGGCATCTCGCGCCGGGCTCCCCGGTGATCCTCCGGGGCGACCGCATGGAGCTGCTGGTGGCCCCGGGCGGCGCGGAGGAAAGTCGACGCTCACCGTCTGGGAGGACTTCCGCTGCCCGGCCTGCCAGGCCTTCGAGAC
>NZ_JACBWZ010000162.1 GCF_013870595.1 Streptomyces sp. WELS2
GACGGATCCGGATGTCCGCAGGAGTCCGGGTTTCGGTACGAGAACACTGCTGCTTCCCCCTGGTCGATGGAGCGGACCGGGGCGCGGCGGTGCGGTGCGCGGCGGTGCGGCGCTGGTCGGGCGCGCACCGAGGGCTCGTCGCGGAAGTCCCCCGATCATGCGCGGTGATCTTCGCACAAGCGAGCGAAACGGGCCAACTCTCCGGCCCCGGCCGGCTCCTACTGCCGGTACCCGGCGAGGAACCTGCCGATCCGGCCGATGGCCGCCTCCAGGTCCTCCGCGTGCGGCAGGGTCAGGATGCGGAAGTGGTCGGGGGCGGGCCAGTTGAAGCCGGTGCCCTGGACCACCTGGATCTTCTCGCGCAGCAGCAGGTCCAGGACGAACTTCTCGTCGTCGTGGATCGGGTGCACCTTGGGGTCGATGCGCGGGAAGGCGTACAGCGCGCCCTTGGGCTTGACGCAGGACACGCCCGGGATCTCGTTGAGCCGCTCCCAGGCCACGTTCCGCTGCTCGTGCAGCCGGCCGCCGGGGCGGGTCAGTTCGCGGATGGACTGGCGTCCGCCGAGCGCGGCCTGGATGGCGTACTGCGCGGGCGCGTTGGCGCACAGCCGCATGGAGGCCAGCATGGTCAGGCCCTCCAGATAGTCCCTGGCGTGCTGCTTCGGGCCGGTGACCACCAGCCAGCCGGAGCGGAAGCCCGCCACCCGGTAGGTCTTGGACAGCCCGCAGAAGGTGAGGACGACCAGGTCGGGGGCGAGCGCGGCGGCCGAGTGGTGCACGGCGTCGTCGTACAGGATCTGGTCGTAGATCTCGTCGGCGAACACCATCAGGCCGTGCCGGCGGGCGAGATCGAGGATGCCCTCGACGACCTCCTTCGGATAGACCGCGCCCGTCGGGTTGTTGGGGTTGATGATGACCACGGCCTTGGTGCGGTCGGTGATCTTCGCCGCCATGTCGGCCAGGTCGGGGTTCCAGTCGGCCTGTTCGTCGCACAGATAGTGCACGGCCTTGCCGCCGGCCAGCGTGGTGGCGGCCGTCCACAGCGGGAAGTCCGGCGCCGGGATCAGGATCTCGTCGCCGTCCTCCACCAGCGCCTGGACCGCCATGGAGACCAGTTCCGAGACGCCGTTGCCCAGGAAGACGTCGTCCACGTCGACGTCCAGGCCCAGGGTCTGGTAGCGCTGGGCGACCGCGCGACGGGCGGAGAGGATTCCCCGGGAGTCGGTGTAGCCGTGCGCCCGCGGCAGCATCCGGATCATGTCCTGGAGGATCTCCTCCGGCGCCTCGAAGCCGAAGGCCGCGGGGTTGCCGGTGTTCAGGCGCAGCACGCTGTGCCCCGCCTCCTCCAGCGCGTTGGCGTGCTCGATCACCGGGCCGCGGATCTCGTAGCACACCTCGCTGAGCTTGTTGGACTGCCGGAACTCCATGGGCCCCTCCGGAAACTCGTGTTGCTTGGTTTTACCAAGCGGGAGCTTGGAAAGTCCAACAACGCGTCTACACTGCGTCGCATGTCACCTCGCCGAAGCTACGACCAGTACTGTTCCGCGGCCCGCGCCCTCGACCTGGTCGGCGACCGCTGGACCCTGCTGATCGTCCGGGAGCTGCTCGCCGGCCCGCGCCGCTACACGGACCTGCACGCCGACCTGCCCGGCGTGAGCACGGACGTCCTCGCCTCACGGCTGAAGGAGATGGAACGCGACGGCCTGACCACCCGGCGCCGGCTGCCCCCGCCGGGTGCCGCGTACGTGTACGAACTCACCGCTCGCGGCCGAGAGTTGCTGCCGGTCCTCCAGGCGCTCGGCACCTGGGGCGCGCGGGAACTGGGCGAGCGCCGACCCACCGACGCGGTGCGGGCGCACTGGTTCGCGCTGCCGCTGCTGCGCGCGCTGGAGGGTGAGGGCGTCCTCGAAGTGCGCCTGGAGGAAGGCGAGTTCCACCTCCGCGTCGGCGCCGAGGAAGGCCCGGTCTACGGCGACGGTCCGGCCCCCGGCCCGGCCGACGCGCGCCTGGTGATGGACGCGGCGACCTGCGAGGCCGTCGCCCGCGGCGAGCTGGCCCTGCGGGACGCGGTACGGGACGGACGGGTGACGGTGACCGGGGAGGGCACGCTCGCCAAGGCGCTGCGCGAGGAGTGAGGCGTGGAGCGGCGCACCGGGGTGACAAGGACGAAGGCCCGCCGAAGCGGCGGGCCTTCACGAAACCTCGGGGGCGGTACGGCTCAGGCGCCCGGCGGCACCCGGGACGGCCGGCCCGACCCGCGGGTCAGCGCGTAGCCGCCGATGCCGGCGAGCGCGGCCAGCACACCGCCGATCCCGGTCCACACCCAACGGTCCGACCACCAGCCGGACGACCAGCCGTCGCGACCGAAGCTGGACAGCACGGCCCCCTTCGACCCTTCTTTCTCCTCCGCGGACTTGACGGCGATGCCCGGCACGAGCGGCTTGCCCAGCGACCCGTCGACCGCCGCCGCGCCGCCGATGTCCTTGGAGTCGACGCGCACTTCGGCACCGACCGGCTGGCCGAGATCGGAGGCGGCGAGGTCCACCACCGTCAGCCGGATGTAGTACGTGCCCGGCAGCGGGTCGTTGGCCCACGGCTCCGACCAGCCGCGCACCGTACGCAGCACGCAGGCCAGCTCGACGGAGCCGGCGTCGGACGCGGCGGTGCGCGACTGGGCGCCGTACTGGCAGGCCTGGCGGCGCCGCAGCCCGTCGTACACGTCCAGCTGCCAGGTCTCGGCGCCGTGCCGGGCCGGGAGCTTCACCGTCGCCTTGACGGTGGGGCGCTGCCCGGTGTCCGCCGGGAAGGACCAGTACAGGTAGTCGCCGGTGGAGCCGGAGGCGGTGGCCCGCTCGCCCTGCTCGATCTCCGCCGCCGTACGGAACGAGGTGCCCGCCTGGGTGGGCGCGTCGTCGTCGGCCGAGGCGCCCGGCGAGAGCGAGGAGTCGGCGGCGGCCGGCCCGGCGGCCAGCCCCAGCGCCAGCAGCGCGGCGCCCAGCACTCGTGTGATCCGCATCAGTTCGTCCTCCAGACCGAGACCCGCCAGCGCGACAGCCAGCCCCACAGCAGACCCGCGAGGAAGCCGGCCAGCACCAGGGCGCCGAGCAGCCACCAGCCACGGCCGAGACCGAAGGCGGCCACGTCGTGGTGGCCCGAGGGGCCGTCCACCACGTCGACGGTCAGCTCGAGCGGCAGACCCGGCGTGGTCTTCACCCCCGAGGCCGCCGAGAAGGACTGGGTCACCTGGAGACACACCGTCTCCGCGGGCGCCGATTCGTCGTCGCCGTCCTGCTTCGGGTAGCGCAGACCGGTGGAGATGACGTCCGTACGGCCGGTGCCCGCGGCCTCCCCGCGCACGATCTCCCGGCCGTGCGTGGTCACCGCCCGCAGCAGCACCCCGTAGTGGGGGTTCACGGCCCGGTCGTCCGCCACGCTCACCGAGGCGCGCAGCTCCTGGCCGGGCTCGACGTCCACCTTGTACCAGCGCTGCTGCCCGAACTCCTCGCGGTCGGTGTAGAGACCGGACTTCAGGACGGGGGCCTTCTCACACCGGTCGGCGCCCTCCGTGGCGACCGGGGTCACCACCGGATCCGCCGCCCGGTCCACCAACTGGCCGACCCGGTCGCTCAGTTCCTCCTTGTGCCGGACGTCGGTGTAGGTACCGCCGGTGGCGTCCGCGATACAGCTGAGCTGGGCGCGGGTCTTCGCGTCGGGCACCAGGCCGAGGGTGTCGATGGTCAGGCCGATGCCCTTGGCCGCTATCTCCCGGGCCACCTCGCACGGGTCGAGCGGCTGGCAGGTGTCCTCGCCGTCACTGATCAGCACGATGCGGCGGGTGCCGTTCCCGCCGTTCAGATCGTCCGCCGCCTTCAGCAGCGCGGGCCCGATCGGGGTCCAGCCGGTGGGCGACAGCGTGGCCACGGCCGTCTTCGCGTCGGTCCGGTCCAGCGGGCCGACCGGGTACAGCCGCGCGGTGTCCTTGCAGCCCTCCTTGCGGTCGTTGCCGCGGTAGTTGGCACCGAGCGTACGGATACCGAGCCGGACCTCCTCGGGCGTCGCGTCGAGCACCTCGTTGAACGCCTGCTTCGCCGCGGCCATCCGGGTGCCGCCGTCGATGTCCCGGGTCCGCATGGAACCACTGACGTCCAGCACGAGTTCGACCTTCGGAGCGTCCTGCTCCGTCTCATCGGCGACCGCACCCGAGGG
This sequence comes from Streptomyces sp. WELS2, assembly GCF_013870595.1. GTDB lineage: Bacteria > Actinomycetota > Actinomycetes > Streptomycetales > Streptomycetaceae > Streptomyces. The sequence goes on from NZ_JACBWZ010000162.1 coordinate 4,207, forward strand.
GAACGCGATCCCGGCGGTCAGGGCGGCGAACAGAGCACAGACCCCCACCGCCAGCCGTTGTCTTCTGATCATCGCCGGATCTTATTGATCAGACACGCCGGACTCCAAAACGCGGCGTGGGGGCGGACGATGGGCGCGGGAGGCGGCGAGGGTGCCGATGACACCGGTGGTGGTCAGGGCCGCGACGCCGGCCGCCTGAGCGGTGGTGCGCTTGACCCGGCCGGGCTTGCGGTGCTTCCCGGTGGCGCACATGAACGCCATGAAGTGGCTGGTCCTTTCCTTCCCTCTCGCCTACCGGGTTAGCTGACGGGTTCGGAGCAGGAAGGTCTCCTACGGGCCCCCTCGCGGGCGCCCGATTCACCCCAGGGACGGTGGGTCCCCGGCTCCCCTGGCTCGCGCCGTACGGGGACTCGGCGATGGCTGTCCGGTGCCGCGGGTGCGGCGCACTGCCTGACGAACAGCCGGGACGACGCTACGGCGGCCCGCTTACGATCCTCAAACGGATCCGGTTTTTTGTAGCGCATCCCACAGGCCAGACAGGCAACCTCCGCCCCAAAACGGGCATCTGAGCAACCGAGTGGAACAGCGTGGGGCCCTGACGGGCCGTAAGCCGTCGGGGCCCCACGCGCGTGTGTGCCGGGTGTGCGGACCGCTACTCGGCCGACACCACGGTCACCTCACCGATGCCGAGCGCCTCGACCGGCTCCTTGATCCGGGAGGCGTCACCGACGAGGACGGTCACCAGCCGGTCCACCGGGAAGGCGTTCACGACGGCCGCGGTGGCCTCCACGGTGCCCGTGGCGGCCAGCTGCCGGTACAGCGTCGCCTGGAAGTCGTCGGGCAGGTGCTGCTCGACCTGGTCGGCCAGCGTGCTCGCGACGGCCGCCGCGGTCTCGTACTTCAGCGGCGCCACGCCGACGAGGTTCTGCACGGCGACGTCCCGCTCGGCGTCGGTCAGTCCCTCCGCCGCGACGGTGCGCAGCACCTTCCACAGGTCGTCCAGCGCCGGGCCGGTGTTCGGCGTGTCCACGGAGCCGCTGATGGCGAGCATCGCCGCGCCCGTGCCGTCCGGAGCGGACCTGAGCACCTGCCCGAAGGCGCGCACGCCGTAGGTGTAGCCCTTCTCCTCGCGCAGGACGCGGTCCAGGCGGGAGGTGAGGGTGCCGCCGAGGCAGTAGGTGCCGAGCACCTGGGCGGGCCACACACGGTCGTGCCGGTCGGGGCCGACCCGGCCGATGAGCAGCTGCGTCTGGACGGCGCCGGGCCGGTCCACGATCACCACGCGCCCGGTGTCGTCGGCGGTCACCGGCGGCACCGGCCGCGGCTCGCCCGGCGTGCCGGTCCAGGCGCCCAGGGTGTCGCCCAGCAGCGCGTCCAGGTCGGTACCGGTCAGGTCGCCGACGACGACCAGGGTGGCCGTGGCGGGCCGCACATGGCGGTCGTAGAAGGCGCGTACGGCCGCCGCGTCGATCTTCTCGACGGTCTCCTCGGTGCCCTGGCGCGGCCGGGACATGCGCGAGGTGCCCGGGAAGAGCTCCTTGGAGAGCTCCTTGGCGGCCCGGCGGGAGGGGTTGGCCAGCTCGTGCGGGATCTCGTCCAGGCGGTTGCGGACGAGGCGCTCGACCTCGCCGGGGGCGAAGGCGGGCGCGCGCAGCGCGTCGGCGAGCAGGCCGAGGCCCTTCGCCAGGCGGGAGGCCGGCACCTCGAGGCTGAGCCGGACGCCGGGGTGGTCGGCGTGCGCGTCCAGGGTGGCGCCCGCGCGCTCCAGCTCGGCGGCGAACTCCTCGGCGGAGTGCTTGTCGGTGCCCTCGGAGAAGGCCCGCGCCATGATGGTCGCGACGCCGTCCAGGCCGGCCGGCTCGGCGTCCAGCGGCGCGTCCAGCAGCACCTCGACGGCGACGACCTGCTGGCCGGGGCGGTGGCAGCGCAGCACGGTCAGGCCGTTGTCGAGCGCGGTGCGCTCGGGGGCGGGGAACGCCCACGGCTTGGCCTCGCCGGGCTGCGGCTGGGGGTGGAACTCCATGGTGGCGAGCTCGGTCACTTGGCCGTCTCCTCGTTCTCGGTCTCGTCGCGGCCCGCCTCCACGGTCGCTTCCTGCTCGGGGTCCTCCGGGACATCGGCGTCGGGGGCGGCCTGCGGGGACTTCGGTTCGTAGACGAGGACCGCGCGGTTGTCGGGCCGCAGGCGGGCCGCCGCGACCTCCCGGACCTCCTCCGGGGTCACCTCCAGGACGCGCTTCACGGCGGTCAGGGCGAGCTGCGGGTCACCGAACAGGACGGCGTACCGGCACAGTTCGTCGGCGCGGCCGGCGACCGTGCCGAGCCGGTCCAGCCACTCGCGCTCCAGCTGGGCCTGGGCGCGCTCCATCTCCTCGGGGGTGGGCCCCTCCTCCGCGAACCGGGCCAGTTCCTCGTCGATGGCGGTCTCGATCACCGGCACCTCGACGTCACCGGAGGTCTTCACGTCCAGCCAGCCCATGGAGGGCGCGCCGGCCAGGCGCAGCAGGCCGAAGCCGGCGGCGACGGCCGTGCGGTCGCGGCGCACCAGGCGGTTGTACAGGCGGGAGGACTCGCCGCCGCCGAGGATGGTCAGGGCGAGGTCGGCGGCGTCGCACGCGCGCGTGCCGTCGTGCGGGAGCCGGTAGGAGGCCATCAGGGCGCGCGCCGGGACCTCCTCCACGACGACCTCGCGCTTCTGCTCGCCGATGACGTCCGGCAGGGAGCCGTCGCGGGGCGCGGGCTTGCCGTCGTGGGACGGGATGGAGCCGAAGTACTTCTCGACCCAGGCGAGCGTCTGCTCGGGGTCGATGTCGCCGACCACGGAGAGCACCGCGTTGTTCGGCGCGTAGTAGGTGCGGAAGAACAGGCGGGCGTCCTCCAGGGTGGCCGCGTCCAGGTCCGCCATGGAACCGATCGGCGTGTGGTGGTACGGGTGGCCCTCCGGGTACGAGAGGGCGGTCAGCTTCTCGAAGGCGGTGCCGTAGGGCACGTTGTCGTACCGCTGGCGGCGCTCGTTCTTGACGACGTCCCGCTGGTTCTCCATGGACTCCTCGTCCAGGGCGGCCAGCAGCGAGCCCATGCGGTCGGCCTCCAGCCACAGGGCCAGCTCCAGCTGGTGGGCGGGCATGGTCTCGAAGTAGTTGGTGCGCTCGAAGCTCGTGGTGCCGTTCAGCGAGCCGCCGGCGCCCTGCACCAGCTCGAAGTGGCCGTTGCCCTTGACCTGCGCGGAGCCCTGGAACATCAGGTGCTCGAAGAGGTGGGCCAGGCCGGTACGGCCCTTGACTTCGTGGCGGGAGCCGACGTCGTACCAGAGGCAGACCGCCGCCACCGGGGTCAGGTGGTCCTCGGAGAGCACCACGCGCAGACCGTTGGCCAGGCGGTGCTCGGTCGCTGTCAGGCCCCCGGAGCCTGCCTCGGCTGTGGTCGTGTGACCCATGGGCATGTACGTCCCTTCGCGAGCGGAGGCGGTTGATGGAAACCGCGGTTGTGCTGCCGTTCCTGCCACTGTATGCAAAGCGTGCGGGGCCTTCGCGAAGTTCCCGCGGACGTACGCCGACAGCGGATCGCGTACGCTGCGTCGGATCCCTTCCCGGACGGTTCCCCGGCGCCCGGGGGCGCCCCCGCTCCCGATGCCGGCCCGGGCCGCCCGGACCGGCTCGTGCACGGGTTGTCGGTGCCTCGGTCCACAATGGTCGGCGTCAGATCCGTCAAACGCTTCAAGCACCAAGCGCCCCGTAGGCGAGCGACCAGATCAGAAGGAGCCAGGCAGCGATGGCCCGCCGCAGCACGAAGACCCCGCCGCCCGACGATTCGTTCGAGGAGAGGATCCTCGACATCGACGTCGTGGACGAGATGCGTGGCTCCTACCTCGAGTACGCCTACTCGGTCATCTACTCGCGCGCCCTGCCGGACGCCCGTGACGGCCTGAAACCGGTGCACCGCCGGATCGTGTACCAGATGAACGAGATGGGCCTGCGCCCCGACCGCGGCTATGTGAAGTGCGCGCGGGTCGTCGGCGAGGTCATGGGCAAGCTGCACCCGCACGGCGACGCCTCGATCTACGACGCGCTGGTGCGCATGGCGCAGCCCTTCTCCATGCGCGTGCCGCTCGTCGACGGCCACGGCAACTTCGGTTCGCTGGGCAACGACGACCCGCCGGCCGCCATGCGGTACACCGAGTGCCGGATGGCCGAGGCGACGGGCCTGATGACCGAGTCGATCGACGAGGACACGGTCGACTTCGCGCCGAACTACGACGGCCAGGAGCAGGAGCCGGTGGCCCTGCCCGCCGCGTTCCCGAACCTGCTGGTCAACGGCGCCTCGGGCATCGCGGTCGGCATGGCGACGAACATGCCGCCGCACAACCTGCGCGAGGTGATCGCCGCCGCCCGCCATCTGATCCGGCACCCGAACGCCGACCTGGACGCGCTGATGAAGCACGTCCCGGGCCCCGACCTGCCCACCGGCGGCCGGATCGTCGGCCTGGACGGCATCCGGGACGCGTACGCGACCGGCCGCGGCACCTTCAAGATCCGCGCGACGGTCTCCATCGAGAACGTCACCGCCCGCCGCAAGGGCCTGGTGGTCACGGAACTGCCGTTCACGGTGGGCCCGGAGAAGGTCATCGCGAAGATCAAGGACCTGGTCAACGCGAAGAAGGTCCAGGGCATCGCCGACGTCAAGGACCTCACCGACCGCGAGCACGGCCTGCGCCTGGTCGTCGAGATCAAGAACGGCTTCGTGCCGGAGGCCATCCTGGAGCAGCTGTACAAGCTGACCCCGATGGAGGAGTCCTTCGGCATCAACAACGTCGCCCTGGTCGACGGCCAGCCGCTCACCCTGGGCCTGAAGGAGCTGCTGGAGGTCTATCTCGACCACCGCTTCGACGTGGTCCGGCGGCGCAGCGAGTTCCGCCGCGGCAAGAAGCGCGACCGGCTGCACCTGGTCGAGGGCCTGCTGACCGCGCTGGTCGACATCGACGAGGTCATCCGGATCATCCGCTCCAGCGACAACTCGGCGCAGGCCAAGGAGCGCCTGATCGAGCGCTTCTCGCTGAGCGAGGTGCAGACGCAGTACATCCTCGACACGCCGCTGCGCCGGCTCACCCGGTACGACCGGATCGAGCTGGAGGCGGAGAAGGACAAGCTCACCGCGGAGATCGAGGAGCTGACCCGGATCCTGGAGTCGGACACGGAGCTGCGCAAGCTGGTCTCGGCCGAACTGGCCGCCGTGGCGAAGAAGTTCGGCACCGATCGGCGCACGGTCCTGCTGGAGTCCGCGGCCACGCCGGTCGCCGTGCCGCTCCAGGTGGCCGACGACCCGTGCCGGGTGCTGCTGTCCTCGACGGGCCTGCTGGCCCGTACGGCGACCGACGCGCCGCTTCCGCGGGCCGCGGGCGGCAAGCGGGTCAAGCACGACGTGATCGTCTCGGCCGTGCGGACGACCGCGCGCGGGGTGATCGGCGCGGTGACCTCGGCGGGCCGGCTGCTGCGGATCAACGTGGTCGACCTGCCGCAGCTGCCCGAGCAGACGACCGCGCCGAACCTGTCGGGCGGAGCCCCGCTGGCGGAGTTCGTTTCCCTGGACGACGACGAGACGGTGGTCTGCCTGACCACGCTGGACGAGTCGTCGCCGGGTCTGGCGCTCGGCACCGAGCAGGGTGTCGTCAAGCGGGTGGTGCCCGACTATCCGTCCAACAAGGACGAGTTGGAGGTCATCACGCTCAAGGAGGGCGACCGGATCATCGGCGCGGTGGAGCTGCGCACCGGCGAGGAGGACCTGGTGTTCATCACGGACGACGCGCAGCTGCTGCGCTTCCAGGCCTCCATCGTCCGCCCGCAGGGCCGTCCGGCGGGCGGCATGACGGGCATCAAGCTCGCCGAGGGTGCGAAGGTGATCTCCTTCACGGCGGTCGACCCGGCCGCCGACGCGGTGGTGTTCACGGTGGCGGGCTCGCGGGGCACGCTGGACGACTCGGTGCAGACGACGGCCAAGCTGACCCCGTTCGACCAGTACCCGCGCAAGGGCCGGGCCACCGGCGGGGTGCGCTGCCAGCGGTTCCTGAAGGGCGAGGACTGCCTGTCGCTGGCCTGGGCGGGC
>NZ_JACBWZ010000163.1 GCF_013870595.1 Streptomyces sp. WELS2
GCCTCGCCGGGGGAGTCGGGGCAGGCGGAACAGTCGGCCACCACCGGTGCCACGGGTTCCGGTACACCGGCGACGACGTCCGCCGCCCCGGCTCCCACAGGGCCCGCCACCACCGCCCCCACGCCGCCCCCGACGACCTCCGCCCCCACCCCCACGCCCTCGCCCGAGAAGGCCTGCGACCGCTTCCTGTGGTGGTGCACCTGAGCGGCCGGGCGGCGTGGACGGGGGCGCCGGGGCGGCCCGGACACGACGGCAGCCGCATCCCACGTCCAAGGATGCGGCTGCCGTCGTGGCCAACGACGAAGGTCAGGCCAGCGTCACGGTGATGTTGCCCCGGGTCGCCTTCGAGTACGGGCACACCTGGTGCGCCTTCTCCACCAGGCTCTTGGCGGTCGCGGCGTCGACGTTCGGGATGTTCGCGGAGATCTCCACGATGATCCCGAACCCGTCGTCGTTCTTGCCGATGCCGACCTTGGCGGTGACCGTCGACCCGGAGATGTCGGCGCCCTCCTCCCGGGCGACGACCCCCAGCGCCCCCTGGAAGCAGGCGCTGTACCCCGCGGCGAACAGCTGCTCGGGGTTGGTGCCGGCGCCGCTGCCGCCCATCTCCTTGGGCGGGTTGACGACCACGTCGAGCTTGCCGTCGTCGGTGGCGACCCGGCCGTCGCGGCCGTTCTCGGCGGTGGCGACGGCGGTGTACAGGACGTCGGACTGCGTGATGGGCATGCGGTTGTCTTCCTCCTCGGTCCACGGCGACTCGCGCCCACGATCGCCACAGGATTTCGGAAAGAAGTTACCGCATCGCGAAAAAACCGGGAAGGTCAGAGCTTGACGACCATCTTGCCGATGTTGTCGCCGCGCAGGACCCCGAGGAACGCCTCCAGGGTGTTCTCGATGCCCTCGACCACGGTCTCGCGGTACTTCAGCGCGCCCGAGGCGACCCACGGGGCGACCTCCTGGACGAACTGCGGCTGGAGGTCGTAGTGGTCGCCGACCAGGAAGCCCTCGATCCGGCCGCGGGTCTGGATCAGCCGGGCCAGGTTCTTCGGGCCGGGCGCGGGCTCGGTGTTGTTGTAGACCGAGATCATGCCGCAGATCGCGATCCGGCCGCCCTCGTTGAGCGAGCCGATGGCCGCCTCCAGGTGATCCCCGCCGACGTTGTCGAAGTAGACGTCGATGCCGTCGGGCGCCGCCTGCCGCAGCTGCTCGGCGACCGGGCCCTTCTTGTAGTTGAACGCGGCGTCGAAGCCGTACTCGTCCACCAGCAGCTTGACCTTCTCGTCGGACCCGGCCGAGCCGATGACCCGGGAGGCGCCCTTGAGCTTGGCGATCTGGCCCACCTGGCTGCCCACGGCGCCGGCCGCGCCGGACACGAACACGATGTCGCCCTCCTTGAAGGAGGCGGTGCGCAGCAGGCCGGCGTAGGCGGTCAGGCCGGTCATGCCGAGGACGCCGAGGTACGCCGACAGCGGCACGCCCTCGGTGTCCGCGTCGACCTTGACGGCGGGCACGGCCGTCGGCCCCACCTTGACGGCGTTCTTCGCGTCCACGACCGCGTACTCGCGCCAGCCGAAGAAGTGCAGGACGTGGTCGCCGGGCTCGATGCCGTCGGCCTTGGACTCGACCACCTCGCCGACCGCGCCGCCCTGCATGACCTTGCCCAGCTCGAAGGGGGCGACGTACGACTTGGCGGCACTCATCCGGCCGCGCATGTACGGGTCGACGGAGAGGTACTTGTTCCGCACCAGCACCTGGCCCTCGCCCGGGGCCGGGACGGGTGACTCGACGAGCGCGAAGTCCTCGGGCTTCGGCCAGCCGACGGGACGGCTGAGGAGGTGCCACTCGCGGTTGATCATGACAGAGCCTTTCAGGGTGCTGGTACTTCACTACCTGAAACAACCATGCTCCTGAATATTTCAGGATGTCAAGTAACCGGGTATCCTGGTGGGCATGTCCACCCCGTCGAACGTGCGCCGCCCCGACCCCCTCACCATGGAGGTCCTCGAGCTGATCGGTGAGGTCGTGTCCCGCTTCTACGCGGACTACGAGGAGGCGGCGGGCGAGCACACCCTGACCGGCCCGCAGGCCCGGCTGCTCAGCCTGCTCTCGCTGGAGCCGCTGCCCATGCGCAAGCTGGCCCAGAAGCTGAAGTGCGAGCCGTCGAACGTCACCGGGATCGTGGACCGCCTGGAGTCCCGTGGACTGGTGGAGCGCCGCCCCGACCCGGCCGACCGCCGGGTGAAGGTGGCCGCCGCCACCGAGCAGGGCCGCGAGGTGGCCCGGGACCTGCGCGAGGGCCTGCGGTTCGCCCGCGAACCCCTCGCCGGCCTGTCCGAGGAGGAGCGCCGCTCCCTGCGCGACCTGCTGCGCCGCATGCTCGGGGCCTGAGTCCCCGGCCCGTCCCGTGGAGCCAGTAGAGTCCTGGCCATGCGCGATCTCGGGGTGGGTTTCGGTTATCTGCTGAAGGGCCAGCGGTGGGTGACCCGGCACGGGCGCCGGTACGGCTTCGGCCTGCTGCCCGGCCTGATCACACTGGTGCTGTACGCCGCCGCGCTGGTCGCGCTGGCCGTCTGGGGCGAGGACGCCGTCGCCTGGGCCACCCCCTTCGCCGACGACTGGGCCGGCCCCTGGCAGGGCCTGTTCCGCGGCTTCCTGACGGCCGTCCTGTTCGCGCTCGGCCTGCTGCTGGCCGTGCTCACCTTCACGGCCGTCACCCTGCTGGTCGGCCAGCCCTTCTACGAGTCCCTCTCCGAGCGGGTCGACGCCGACGTCTCGCCCGACGGCACCGCCCCCGAGTCCGGCCTGCCGCTCTGGCGCGAGCTGTGGATCTCGGCCCGGGACAGCCTGCGCGTCCTGGTCCGGGCCGGGCTGTGGGGCGTGCTGCTCTTCGCCCTCGGATTCCTGCCGTTCGTCGGGCAGACCGTCGTCCCCGTGATCGGCTTCTTCGTCACCGGCTTCTTCCTCACCGAGGAACTCACCGCCGTCGCCCTCCAGCGCCGGGACGTCGACCTGCGCGCCCGGCTCGCGCTGCTGCGCTCCCGCAAGATGCTGGTCTGGGGGTTCGGCACGCCCCTCGGCCTGGCCTTCCTGGTGCCGTTCGTCGCGGTGTTCCTGATGCCCGGCGCGGTCGCGGGCGCCACCCTGCTCGCGCGTGACCTGCTGGGCGAGGACACCGCCGACACCGCCGACGCCACCCCCGGCGCGCGGCCCGACACGGAGGACGTCACCTCCTGACCCGGCGGTGACCGTCCGCACGCCCGGCCGCCGACGCCGAGGTCACCGTCCAACTGCCCCGCCGCGCCGTCGAGGTGGGGAACGGAACGACGAACAGGCGGGCATTTGTGAAGGGTTCGTACGAGATCTCCGCCCGTCGCTCGATCACCGGCCGCCGGCCCACCGCACCGATTAACGTCTGGTCCGGGACACTTCCCGCGCACCGCGGACGAAGCCCCCGCGAACAGCCCCGGTCCGGGACCTGACCCCTGGACCGGGGCTCACCGCCCTCAGCCGCGCACCCCGAAGCCGTACACCGTCTCCGAGCGGTAGACCTCGCCCGGACGCAGCACCGTGCTGGGAAAGTCCGGGCGGTTGGGGGAGTCGGGGAAGTGCTGGGTCTCCAGGGCCGTGCCGGCGTTCGGGGCGAACGGGCCGGACAGGTGGTCGCCGGTGTAGAGCTGGAGGCCCGGCTCGGTCGTCGACACCGTCAGGAGGCGGCCCGAGCCGGGGTCGTACAGCTCCGCGACCTCCTCGGGCGCCCCGGTCACACCCTTGTCCAGCACGAAGTTGTGGTCGTAGCCGGTACCGGTCGCCCGGGGCGCCCGGAAGTCCAGGCGGGAGCCCGACACGTCGGCCGGCGCCCCCGCCGGGATCAGCTCCGCGTCCACCGGCGTGTACCGGGACGCGGCCAGCCGCAGCTCGTGCCCGCCCGTGGCACCGGAACCCGCGCCGCCCAGGTTCCAGTACGTGTGGTTGGTCAGGTTCACCACGGTCGGCGCGTCGGTGACCGCCTCGTAGCCGATCCGCAGCGCCCCCGACGCCGTCAGCGTGTACGTCACCGTCACCGCCAGCCGCCCCGGGAACCCCTCCTCGCCGTCGGGGCTGACCCGGCTCAGCCGCAGCCCGTGCTCCACCGGCGTCACCTCCCACACGCGCTTGTCGAAGCCCCGCTCCCCTCCGTGCAGCGAGTTGGCGCCCTCGTTGCGCGCCACCTCGTACGTCCGGCCGTCCAGCGGGATGCGGCCGCCCGCGATCCGGTTGGCGTACCGGCCGATCACCGCGCCCAGGAACGGCTCCGGGTGCCGCAGATAGCCGTCCAGGTCCGCGAAGCCCAGCACCACGTCCGCCGCCCGCCCCGACCGGTCCGGGACCTCCACCGACTGCACGATCCCGCCGTACGACAGCACCCGCACCCGCACCCCGCCGCGCTCCAGCGTCCACCGGTGCACGGGAGTGCCGTCGGAAAGTGTGCCGAAAAGTTCGCTCATGCGGGAAACCCTAGGTCACCCGTTCCCCGCCGTGACCTTCCGGTACGCGATCTCCGCCAGCCGGGCCTGCCCGTCCTTGCTCGGGTGGAACCAGTCCCAGTGGCTCAGCTGGTCCGTGCCGAACCGGAAGTCGTACACCGCGCCCCCGTCGAAGCGGCAGCGGCGGTCCTTGGCGCAGACCTCCTCGAGCACCTTGTTGTACTCCACCACCCGCCGCTGCACGGTCTCCCGTCGCAGCGTCGCCGCGCTGGTCAGATCGTCCGCGTCGGCCAGCATCGACGGGCAGATGCCCAGCTTCCACACCTGCTTGCCCAGGACGTTCGACCGGCCCTCGGACCACAGCCGCATCAGGTTCGGCACGCTCGACACGTACACCTGTGTCTTCGGCAGCGCCGAGCGCAGCGTGCGCATCGCCTCCTCGAAGTCCGCGCGGAAGTCGGCCACCGGCGTCATCGCCGACGCCGTGGTCCGGCAGGCGTCGTTCCCGCCGGCCATCACCGTCACCAACTCCGGGCGGCGGGCCACCGCCTGCGCCATCTGCCCCGGCAGGTCGGCCATGCGGGCCCCGGTCACCGCGTAGTTCCAGCTGCGCTCCGCCGCGCCCGTCCGCCCCAGCAGCCGCACCGCCAGGCTGTCCACCGCCGCGTCGCCGCCCGTCGCCCAGGACGCCTCCGGGCAGTCCGACAGCACCGTGCACGCGTCGAAGCCGCGGGTGATGGAGTCGCCCACCGCCGCGATCGAGTCCGGGCCGGTGTCCCACAGCGGGGGCCGGGCCGCGCGCGCCTTCGTGGCCTTGGCCGCCGGCGAACCACCGTCCCCGCCCTGGCACCCGGCGACCCCCAGCACCATGGCCACCGCGACGGCGAGGGCGGCTCGCACACGGTGGCTTCGCTTCCGCATCCCTGCTGTTCCCCTCGCTCGACGGTCCGGTGCCCCCCCTATGACAACGACTGAGGGTTCCCGGCCCGGCACCCGGGGAACGGACGGCCCCCGTACAAGCGTCCCCCTGGGTGAATGGCGGCGTTTTCCCGGCGCCGGGACCGACGGTACGTCACACTCCTCGCCCCGTCGCAAGGTAGCCTCGCCATCAACGCGGCCGTCGTGCCACTGCCGCCCAGCCAGTCCGCAAGATGTCCCGCTCTGCCCGGAGGTTCCGGTGACGACACGTGGAGTTCTGTACGTGCACTCCGCGCCGCGCGCGCTGTGCCCGCACGTCGAGTGGGCCGTCGCCGGGGTGCTCGGCACGCGCGTCAGCCTCGACTGGATCCGGCAGCCCGCGTCCCCCGGCACCTGGCGCTCGGAGTTCTCCTGGCAGGGCGAGGCGGGCACGGCCTCCAAGCTCGCGTCCGCGCTGCGCGGCTGGCACCTGCTGCGCTTCGAGGTCACCGCAGAGCCCTGCCCGACCGCCGAGGGCGAGCGCTACAGCTGCACCCCCGACCTCGGCATCTTCCACGCCGTCACCGGCCTCCACGGCGACATCCTGATCCCCGAGGACCGGCTGCGCGCCGCCCTGACCCGCTCCCAGCGCGGCGAGAGCGACCTGGAGGCCGAGATTGCGGGGCTCCTGGGCAAGCCCTGGGACGACGAACTGGAACCGTTCAGGTACGCGGGCGAGGGCGCCCCGGTCCGCTGGCTGCACCAGGTGGTGTAGAGCGGCCCCTGCGGGCCCGACGACGATGGCCCGGTCTCCACTGCGGGAGACCGGGCCATTCACACGTCACGGAACTCAGATCGTACGGAACGCCAGCACCACGTTGTGCCCGCCGAACCCGAACGAGTCGTTCAGCGCGGCGATCCGGCCCTCCGGCAGCGCCCGCGCCTCACCGCTCACGATGTCCGCGTTGACCTCGGGGTCCGGGTTCTCCAGGTTGATGGTCGGCGGAGCCGTGCGCTTCACCAGTGCCAGGATCGACGCGACGGTCTCCACACCGCCGGCACCGCCGAGCAGATGACCGGTCATCGACTTGGTCGCGGAGATCGCCATGTGGTCGACGTCGTCGCCGAACACCTTCCGCAGCGCCTTGACCTCGGCCACGTCGCCCTGCGGCGTGGACGTGGCGTGCGCGTTGACGTGCACGATCTCGGCCGGCTTCAGGTCGGTGTTGTCCAGCAGGTTCTGCAGCGCGTGCGCGATCCCGTTACCGGACGGCTCCGGCTGCGTGATGTGGTGCGCGTCGGCGGAGATGCCCTGTCCGACCGCCTCGGCGTAGATCCGGGCACCGCGGGCCTTCGCGTGCTCCTCGGACTCCAGGACGATCACACCGGCGCCCTCGCCGAGCACGAAGCCGTCGCGGCCGGCGTCGTAGGGACGCGAGGCGCCCCGCGGGTCGTCGTTGTTCTTGGACATCGCCATCATGTTGCCGAACGCGGCGATGGGCAGCGGGTGGATGGCGGCCTCGGTACCACCGGCCACGACCACGTCCGCACGCCCGGTGCGGATCATCTCGATCGCGTACCCGATGGCCTCCGCGCCCGAGGCGCAGGCCGAGACGGGGGTGTGCACGCCGGCGCGGGCACCCAGCTCGATCCCGACGTTGGCCGCCGGGGAGTTGGGCATCAGCATCGGCACGGTGTGCGGGGAGACGCGGCGTACGCCCTTCTCCTTGAGGACGTCGTACTGGTCCAGCAGGGTCGTCACGCCGCCGATGCCGGAGGCGATGACCGCACCGAGACGGTCGGGGTTCACGGACGAGTCCACCCCGGCCTTGGCGGTGAAACCGGCGTCCTTCCAGGCCTCCTGAGCGGCGATCAGCGCGAACTGCGCGGACCGGTCCAGCTTGCGGGCCTGCGGCCGGGGGATGATCTCGCCCGGCTCCACGGCGATCTGCGCGGCGATGCGGACCGGCAGGTCCGCCGCCCAGTCCTGCTCCAGCAGGCTGACGCCGGACGTGCCGGCGACCAGGGCCTCCCAGGTCGAGGCTGCGTCGCCACCCAGCGGTGTGGTTGCGCCGATACCGGTGACGACCACGGTGCGATTGGTCGGGCTCACGGGAATTCTTTCTCCAACGATACGGGGGAGGACTACCCCCGCCGGTGCGGGGATTACGGCGCCACCGCCGGGTGGCGGGGCCTTGCTACGCGCGGCCTACACGCGGCCTACGCGGTGCCTCAGGCCTGGTGCTTGAGGATGTAGTCGGTCGCGTCGCCGACGGTCTTGAGGTTCTTGACGTCCTCGTCCGGGATCTTCACGTCGAAGCGCTCCTCGGCGGCGACGACGACCTCGACCATGGACAGCGAGTCGACGTCCAGGTCGTCGGTGAAGGACTTGTCCAGCTTGACGTCCTCGACCGGGATCCCGGCGATCTCGTTCACGATCTCGGCGAGACCGGCGACGATCTCTTCCTGAGTGGCGGCCATGTCAGGCGCTCCTTCTTGATATTCCAGACGGGTTAATGGCATTTGTATCCGAACCGGACCGGGTGATCCGGCACGGAGTGCCTAGGGGAGGGTAACGACCGTGGCGGCGTAGACGAGACCCGCCCCGAATCCGATGACGAGCGCGGTGTCGCCGCTCTTCGCCTCCCCGGTCGCCAGGAGCCGCTCCATCGCGAGCGGGATCGAGGCGGCCGAGGTGTTGCCGGTGGTGCGGATGTCACGGGCGACCGTGACGTGCTCCGGCAGCTTCAGCGTCTTCACCATCGAGTCGATGATCCGCACATTGGCCTGGTGCGGGATGAAGACGTCCAGGTCGTCCGCGGTGATTCCGGCCGCGTCCAGCGCCTGCTGGGCGACCTTCGCCATCTCGAACACGGCCCAGCGGAACACCGCCTGGCCCTCCTGCGTGATCGCAGGGAACTTGATGTTGCCCTCGCTGTCGACGGGCAGCTGGGACAGGTCGCCGATCCGGAACCGGTCCCAGGAGACGGTCTGCTTGATCGTCTCGGCCTTGTCGCCCTCGGAGCCCCACACGGTCGGGCCGATGGCCGGCTCCTGCGAGGGGCCCACGACGACCGCGCCGGCGCCGTCACCGAACAGGAAGGCGGTGGCCCGGTCCTCCAGGTCGGTGAGGTCGCTCAGCCGCTCCACGCCGATCACCAGCACATGCTCGGCGGAACCTTCCACCACCATGCCCTTGGCGAGGGTGAGGCCGTAGCCGAAGCCCGCGCAGCCGGCCGAGATGTCGAAGGCGGCGGCCTTGGCGGTGCCGAGCTTGTCGGCGATCTCGGTGGCGATGGCCGGGGTCTGGCTGAAGTGCGAGACGGTGGAGACGACCACCGCGCCGATCTGCTCGGCGTCGATGCCGGCGTCCGCGATCGCCTTGCCGGAGGCCTCGATGGCCATCGCGGCCACGGTCTCCTCGGGACCGGCCCAGTGCCGGGTCTCGATGCCGGAGCGGGAGCGGATCCACTCGTCGGACGAGTCGATCTTCTCCAGGATCACCTCGTTCGGCACGACCCGGGTCGGCCGGTAGCCGCCGACGCCGAGGATGCGCGCGTACGGGGCGCCCTTGCTGGGCTTGATCTTCGCCATGTACGGCTCTCCTCAGGCGCCGGTGTGCTCTGCGAGCACGGTCCGGGCCGCTTCCAGGTCGTCGGGGGTCTTCAGGGCCAGCGTCTTCACACCGGGCAGGGCCCGCTTGGCCAGGCCGGTCAGGGTGCCGCCCGGGCACACCTCGAGGATCGCGGTGACGCCGAGCTCCTTGAAGGTCTCCATGCACAGGTCCCAGCGGACCGGGTTGGCGACCTGGCCGACCAGCCGCTCGAGCACCTCGGTGCCGGAGGCGACGGCCCGGCCGTCCTTGTTGGAGACGTAGGTCACCTTCGGGTCGGCCGGCGACAGCTTGGCCGCGGCCTCCTCCAGGGTGGCCACGGCCGGGGCCATGTGGTGGGTGTGGAAGGCGCCGGCCACCTTCAGCGCGACGACCTTGCGGACGCCCTCGGGCTTGTCCTCGTTCAGCGCGGCCAGCTGCTCCAGCGTGCCCGCGGCGACGATCTGGCCCGCGCCGTTGATGTTCGCCGGGGTCAGGCCCAGCCTCTCCAGGTGCGGCAGGGTCACCTCGGGGTCGCCGCCGAGCAGCGCCGCCATGCCGGTCTCGGTGACCGCGGCGGCGTCGGCCATGGCCAGGCCGCGCTTGCGGACCAGGGCGAGGGCGTCCGTGTCGTTCAGGACGCCGGCGAAGGCCGCGGCGGTGATCTCGCCCACGCTGTGGCCCGCGACCGCGCCCGGCGCGATCTCGGAGATGTCACCCAGTGCCGCGGCGGACAGCAGACCGGCGGCCACCAGCAGCGGCTGCGCCACGGCGGTGTCGCGGATGGCGTCGGCGTCGGCCTGGGTGCCGTAGTGGACGAGGTCCAGTCCGATGGCGTCCGACCAGGCGGCCACGCGGTCCGCGGCACCGGGCAGGTCGAGCCAGGGGGTCAGGAAGCCGGGCGTCTGGGCGCCCTGGCCGGGAGCGACGAGTACGAGCACTCTCACACTCTCTCTTGGGGTGGGCGGGGGCCGCCCGTGGGGACAGGGACGAAGAACACGTAGGGCTTTTGTGGAGCCCCGACAAAACCTTATGTCTGGGGTTCACCATCGGCCAGACGCCCCAGGATGAGCGCGATCCGTAGTGTGAACGCGGATCTTACATCCGAGGGGGACCAGCCGGTGACGTCAGTCACACGTCGGAGCCGGTAGCGCACGGTGTTCGGGTGAACGAAGAGCATTCTCGCCGCGCCTTCGAGACTGCTGGCCTGCTCCAGGTAGACACTCAGCGTTTCCAGCAGCGCCGAGCCGGCCTCCTCCAGCGGTCTGTAGATCTCCTCCACCAGCTGCTCGCGGGCGCTCGGGTCGCCCGCGATGGCGCGCTCCGGGAGCAGATCGTCGGCGAGCACCG
>NZ_JACBWZ010000164.1 GCF_013870595.1 Streptomyces sp. WELS2
GCGCCGTAGGAGGGGGCGGGCAGGCCGTGCCCGTCCTGCGGTACGCCCAACCCGCCGGGCCGCCGTTTCTGCCGGCGTTGCGCGACCGAGCTGAGCCCGGCGGAGAAGCCCGCCCCGCTGCCGTGGTGGCGGACGGTGTGGCCGTTGCGCCGCAAGGTGCGGGCCGGCTCGGGCCGCGGGGTGCGGCTGCTGGTGATCCTGGGGGTGCTGGTGGCGCTGTGCGCGGCCGGTCTCTTCCTGCTGCCGGCCGGACGCGCCCTGTTCGAGGACACCCGGGACAAGCTGGGCAAGCCCAAGGCCGTGACCCCGGTGGGCATCAAGGCGAGCGCCGAGGTGTCCGGGCATCCGGCGAGGAACACCACGGACGGGGTGAGCAACCACTACTGGGGCGCGCCTGCCCCGGGCGCGTCGGTGACCTACACCTTCGGCGAGCCGTTCCGGCTGGTCGACGTGATCATCACCAACGGCGCGTCCACGTCCCCGGAGGCCTACGCCGACGAGGCACGCGCGCTGCGGATGGACATGGAGATCACCACGCGCGACGGCGAGGTGCACCGCAAGCAGGTCACCCTCGCCGACAAGCCGGGCCCCCAGACGATCCCCACCGGATTCAGCGACGTCACCACGGTCCGCCTGGTCCTGGACTCCCCGGCCGGCCTGGCCCGGGGCCGCCACCTGGCCCTCGCGGAGGTGGAGTTCTTCGCCCGGAGCTGACCGGACGCCCGCCCGGAGCCCCTCGCAAGGGAGTTGCAGGGAGCCTGCAAGGAAAGTGCCCTCCGGGCCGGGAAGTCCCTCGTCAGCCGCTGAACGCGGCGACGAGCGATGGGGGATCGCATGTCAAGGGCGTGACTTCTACGGGATCACGTTCGACGGCCCCGGGCAGGGCGGCTCCCGCTGACAGTGCAGGGTCACACGGTCACCGGCACCCCGATCCCGTGCAGGAAGTCGGTCGCATCGCGCAGCACCCGCGCGTGCGCGGCCTGTCTCACCGGGTGGTCCAGGAGCCGTTTGCGCAGGTCGGGTCCGTCGGCGAGGCCCGCGTCGCGGTAGGCGGCCGGGTTGTAGAAGGACGCCATGGTCGTGCGCAGGTACTCGGACAGGCGGCGGTCGGCGGCCCGGCGCTCCTCCTCGCCCGGCCCGGACTCCGCCAGCCGCTCCCACAGCAGCCGGACCAGCCGCACCGTGGACGCGTTGTGCCGGCCCGCGTCCTGGTGGCGGATCCGGTCGAGCCGCCGGACGACCGGGGGCAGGCGGGCGTCGGCTGCCAGCCGTACGTGGTAGGGGCCGACGATCCGCTCGAAGAGCAGGATCCGGGCGAAGACGAGGAAGTCCTCCAGCGCGGGGTCCTCGCCGGCGGGGGGCGGCCGGAGCTTCTCGTCCGGGTAGATCCGGCCGCCGTACTTCATGCAGAAGGCGGCGAAGGACCACATGCGCTCGTTCTCCGCACCGATGAAGTGGTGCAAGAACTCGGACGGCACCTCGAAGCCGGGGGTGTGGACGCGCCGCGTCACCTCGATGAGCCGTTCGCGGATGCCGTGGACGTTGAGGCTGTGGAAGTTGACGCTCTCCCAGCGGCTGAGGGCGC
This sequence comes from Streptomyces sp. WELS2, assembly GCF_013870595.1. Classification (GTDB taxonomy): domain Bacteria; phylum Actinomycetota; class Actinomycetes; order Streptomycetales; family Streptomycetaceae; genus Streptomyces. The sequence continues at coordinate 1,586 of NZ_JACBWZ010000164.1, forward strand.
ACAGCTGCTCGTCGCTCAGCTCGTCGGCGTACTCCGTACCGTGCACGGAGAGCAGCTCCGGCGAGAACCAGTACTCGTCCCCGGGCAGCGCGGCCGGCCAGTCGAAGGCGGTGTACGGGTGGTGGCCCGCCTTGGCGGAGAGCCGGCCGAGCGGTTCCCGGAAGTCGTGATCATCGGTCACAGCGCCTCCTGAGCGACCCCGCGGGGCGGCCCCGCGCGTGCTTGTCAGACCGGCCCGGTTTGCCTGCGCTTCACGCTAACTTGCGCTCCGGAGCCCTTGGAACAGCGCCTTTTCGCCGTTCCAGGGGATGCGCCGGGCGGGGCGGGGAGGCCCTTGCGGGGTGGGTGCGGGCGGAGGGAGGGGAGGGGCGGGGGTCACGACAGGGCCTGACGCCCGGCGTCCGGGGTCCAGTCGCGGGCGAGGAGCCCGAGCAGCACCTCGTCCAGGAAGCCGCCCATCACCCACGCCGAGGAGCGCAGCACGCCCTCGCGGACGAAGCCGTTGCGTCCGGCGGCGCGCAGCATCGGGGTGTTGTCCGCCAGTGTCTCGATCTGCAGCCGGTGCAGGCCGCGCACCACGAAGCCGTAGTGGCACAGCACCGCGACCACGTCGGTGCCGTACCCCTTGCCGCGGGCGGACGGCAGCAGCCCCAGCCCGATGTGCGCCGACCGGTTGTGGGTGTCGATGTCCCACAGCACCGCGGAGCCCGCGAGCGTGCCGCCGTCCAGTTCCACCACGGAGAACGGGGCGTTCAGCAGGTCCGTGTCGTCCACCGTGAACGGCGCGTCCTCCGCCCCGCAGGTGATCGGCCGCCACGCCCGGCCCTGGGCCCGCGAGTGGATGACCACGTCGTCGTAGAGCCCGGCCCGCAGCACCGGTATGTCGTCCTCGTGCCGGGCCCGGAGCCCGACCTCGCGGCCTTTCAGCATGCGAGCTTCCTATCCGGGGGCGCGGGCGGCGGCAACCGAATAAGCCCGGCACCCGGTGTGGGGGTCCGGCGGGGGCGGGGGACATCTCCTGCCGGGGACCCTGCTCCGGCCCGCCTACGGCGCCTTGTCGCAGGTCTCGCCCGGTTCCAGGCTCGCTATGGCCGACCAGGGCACGGAGACCTCGCCGTTCGTCCCGGAGCGGAGCTCCACGTGGTGGCGGTCGGCGCGGATCAGGTCGCCGCACATCACGTCGGTGCCGGTCCGCACGATCACCGGCCGCCCGGGGGAACCGGGTGTCGTCACCCAGGCGACGAAGAGCGCGCCGACGACCAGGACGACTCCGAGGACGCAGCACACGCGGGCCCAGACCAGTGCCCGGGTCACGCGTGCCACCTCCCGTTCGGTCCAGCGGCGCAGTGCCTGCCCGCCCAGCAGGATCTCGCGCTCCAGGGTCCCGTGCGCCGCCCGTACGGCCAGCAGCGATCCCGCGACCAGCAGCACGAAGGCGGTGAACAGCAGCCCGGTGGCGCCCGCGCGGGCCGCCTCGGACAGGTCGGCGAGGTCGTCCCGCCCCTTCAGCAGCACGAGGACCGCGAACAGGGCCGTCAGACCGGTGAGGCCGGTGCGCCACCCTTCCGCCTGCCGGCGCAGCTCCGGAAGCCTGGTGAACTCCAGTTCGCGGGCGAGTTCGGCCCAGCGACGGTCGGAACGCGTGCTCATCGCCGTATCCGCCAGCTCGCGCCGCAACCGACGTACAGCGTGTCCGGGGGGCACTGGGGGTGGGCGTGGCCGCACTCGCACAGGTGCACCTCCGCGAGCAGCGGCTCCGGCCCGTCCTCCGCCCTGCCCGTCGTGCCCCTCCGCAGGAGCCGTCCCGGCCCGCCCTTCGACCCCGTCCCCGGCCGGGCCCACGGGAACAGCGTCCGGGTGGGGCCGTGACAGCGTGGACAGCTCCCCGAGACGATGACCCCGCGTCCGTCCGGGGCGGGCTCCTGGGTGAACAGGGCGGCGTCGACGACACCGGCGTCCACCTCCGCGTACGGCACCCCGTGATCGTGCGGACCGGTCCGCGTCACGCCGTCCCCTCCCGTTCCCCGGCCCGCTCTCCCGGGGCGTCGGCGGACTCGAAGCGGAGCCCGAACATCTCCGCGTACACCTCCAGCCGCCCGCGCACCCACTCGGGCGTCTCGGCCACGGCCCGGGCGCACTGCTCGATCCGGTCCCGCCCGATGGCGCCGGCCGTCTGCGGGAGCCGCCCGTCGAGGTGCGCGGAGAGGATCGCCAGGTCCTGCCAGCCGGGTACGACGTCGGGGACGCCGGTGATCGACGGCGGCACCTCCTCCAGGCAGAGGTAGGGCGTGACGCGCCGCTGCCAGGTGTGCCGCACGGACTCGCCGAGCCGGCCGGCGACACCGACCAGGTCGCTTCGGCAACGGCTTCCGCAACGGACTCGTCGGCACCGGCGTCGTGGTGATCGTGGTGAGGTGAGCGGGCGACGCGGACCAGCGGCACACGGAAGGCCGTCCCCGGACGGCCTTCCGCGTGTGCGCGCCCTCCCCGGTGCACGTCCCCGGCGCCACGGGCACCGGCGGGAACCGGACATCGCGTTCCCCGTCACTCCCATGGAAGGATGACGCAACCGACACATAACGAGGAGATGACCGCGTGCCTGGCACAAACCTGACTCGCGAAGAGGCGCAGCAGCGGGCCGAGCTGCTCACCGTTGACTCGTACGAGATCGATCTCGACCTCTCCGGCGCGCAGGGTGGGGGTACCTACCGGTCCGTGACCACGGTGCGCTTCGACGTGGCCCGGGGCGGCGCCGAGTCCTTCATCGACCTGGTGGCACCCACCGTCCACGAGGTGGTCCTCAACGGCGACCCGCTCGATCCCGCCGAGGTCTTCAAGGACTCGCGCATCGCGCTGCCCGGGCTGCTCGAGGGCCCCAACATCCTGCGGGTCGTCGCGGACTGCGCCTACACCAACACCGGCGAGGGCCTGCACCGCTTCGTCGACCCGGTGGACGAGCAGGCGTACCTGTACACGCAGTTCGAGGTGCCGGACGCCCGTCGCGTCTTCGCCTCCTTCGAGCAGCCGGACCTGAAGGCCACCTTCAGGTTCACCGTGAAGGCGCCCGAGGGCTGGACCGTCATCTCCAACTCGCCGACGCCGGAGCCGAAGGACAACGTCTGGTCCTTCGAGCCGACCCCGCGGATCTCGACGTACATCACCGCGCTGATCGCCGGTCCGTACCACTCGGTGCACAGCGTGTACGAGAAGGACGGCCGGTCGGTGCCGCTCGGCATCTACTGCCGGCCCTCGCTCGCCGAGTTCCTGGACGCGGACGCCATCTTCGAGGTCACCCGGCAGGGCTTCGACTGGTTCCAGGAGAAGTTCGACTACGCGTACCCGTTCAAGAAGTACGACCAGCTGTTCGTGCCCGAGTTCAACGCGGGCGCGATGGAGAACGCGGGCGCGGTGACCATCCGCGACCAGTACGTCTTCCGGTCCAAGGTGACCGACGCGGCGTACGAGGTGCGCGCGGAGACCATCCTGCACGAGCTGGCCCACATGTGGTTCGGCGACCTGGTCACCATGGAGTGGTGGAACGACCTGTGGCTGAACGAGTCGTTCGCCACGTACACGTCGATCGCCTGCCAGGCCGCCGCGCCCGGCTCGAAGTGGCCGCACTCGTGGACCACGTTCGCCAACTCCATGAAGACGTGGGCGTACCGGCAGGACCAGCTGCCGTCCACCCACCCGATCATGGCGGACATCCGCGACCTGGACGACGTGCTCGTCAACTTCGACGGCATCACCTACGCCAAGGGCGCCAGCGTGCTCAAGCAGCTGGTGGCGTACGTCGGCGAGGACGAGTTCTTCAAGGGCGTACAGGCGTACTTCAAGCGGCACGCCTTCGGCAACACCCGCCTGTCGGACCTGCTGGGCGCCCTGGAGGAGACCTCCGGCCGGGACCTGAAGACCTGGTCGAAGAAGTGGCTGGAGACGGCCGGCATCAACATCCTGCGCCCCGAGGTGGAGACGGACGCCGACGGTGTCATCACCTCCTTCGCGGTACGCCAGGAGGCCCCGGCGCTGCCCGCCGGCGCCAAGGGCGAGCCGGTGCTGCGCCCGCACCGCATCGCGATCGGCCTGTACGACCTGTCCGACGCGGGCAAGCTGGTGCGCACCGACCGGATCGAGCTGGACGTCGACGGCGAGCTGACGGCCGTCGCGCAGCTGACCGGCAAGCGCCGCCCGGCCGTGGTGCTGCTCAACGACGACGACCTGTCGTACGCCAAGGTCCGGCTGGACGAGCGGTCGCTCGCGGTGGTCACCGAGCACCTCGGCGACTTCGCCGAGTCGCTGCCGCGCGCGCTGTGCTGGGCGTCGGCCTGGGACATGACCCGGGACGCCGAACTGGCCACCCGCGACTACCTCTCCCTGGTGCTGTCCGGCATCGGCAAGGAGTCCGACATCGGCGTGGTGCAGTCGCTGCACCGCCAGGTGAAGCTGGCCATCGACCTGTACGCCGACCCGTCCGCCCGCGAGGCGCTGCTGACCCGCTGGACCGACGCCACGCTGGCCCATCTGCGGGCGGCCGAGGCGGGCAGCGACCACCAGCTGGCCTGGGCGAGGGCGTTCGCGGCGACCGCGCGCACGCCCGAGCAGCTGGACCTGCTGGAGGCCCTGCTCGACGGCACGCAGACCATCGAGGGCCTGGCCGTGGACACCGAGCTGCGCTGGGCGTTCGTGGAGCGGCTCGCGGCGGTCGGCCGGTACGACGAGACGGAGATCGCGGCCGAGTACGAGCGGGACAAGACGGCGGCCGGTGAGCGGCACGCGGCCACCGCCCGCGCCGCGCGTCCGACGCCGGAGGCGAAGGCGGAGGCGTGGGCCTCGGTCGTCGACTCCGACAAGCTGCCCAACGCCGTGCAGGAGGCCGTGATCGGCGGCTTCGTGCAGACCGACCAGCGGGAGCTGCTCGCGCCGTACACGGACCGGTACTTCGAGGTCCTCAAGGACGTGTGGGCGTCCCGTTCGCACGAGATGGCCCAGCAGATCGCCGTCGGCCTGTACCCGGCGGTCCAGGTCTCCGAGGACACCCTCGCCAAGACGGACGCCTGGCTGTCCACGGCCGAGCCGAACGCGGCCCTGCGCCGCCTGGTCTCGGAGTCCCGCGCCGGCGTCGAACGGGCCCTGAAGGCCCAGGCGGCGGACGCGGCGGCGACGACCCGCTGACCCACCCCCGAAGGGCGCCCGGTCTTCGCACCGGGCGCCCTTTCGTATGCGCGGTCCCCTCAGCGCAAGGCGCGCAGCACCCGGTCGCGCAGCGTCTCGTCCTCGATCGCGCGACGGGGCGCCAGGCTGCGTCCGTCACCTCCTCGGTCTGGAGCTCACCGACGTCGGCCGCCGTGCGGAACATGAACCGGAAGTCGAAGTGCCGGTGATCCGGCTCGCCCTTGGCGGGATTGGCCGGGATCGGGTGGACGTCGATGTGTACGGGGCACTCCCCTACCGGGACGACAGCCGAGCCAGGGATGCCGGTTTCCTCTGTCAGCTCGCGTAGCGCTGCGGCCAGGAGGGTGGCGTCGCCCGGTTCGAGGTGTCCGCCGGGCAGCAGCCAGCGCTTCAGGGACAGGTGTTCGATGTGGAGGACTCGTCCGGCGGGATCGGCCAGGACCGCTCCCGCCGTAGCGTGCCCCCGGAACTCCCTGCGACTGGTGATGTCCGCCGCCGGGTCGTCCAGCAGTGCCGTGAGGCAGGCGAGCCGCTCCTTCTCCTGCGGGCGGGCATCCAGGTACGCGTCGACGGTCGCACGGATGTGGTCGGCTGTGATGGGCACGTTGCGTCCTCACTGGTTGAAGTGAACGGTCCCACGCTGGCGCCGTGCAGGAAGTTGACGGCGTTGCCGCCGTTGAGGAGGTAGAAGTAGTGCCCTGTCGTCAGGTACCGGGTGAGGTGCGGACCGACCTGCGTGCGCTCGTACACGTCGGCGAGGCCGGCGAGTTCCAGTTCGTCCTCGCTGCTCGTCACGGTGGCGACGTACGCACCGTTGCGCAGCCGGCCGAAGTCCTCGCCTCGTAGCGAGAGCGCTCCGGTGGCACAGAGAACGAGCCCCGCGCCCTCCAGCCCGTTCGCGAGTGCCCGCGCCACCGTGAAGCCCTGGGACAGCGCCTGTGTACGGCGAACGGGATCGACGTCGACACCGTCACGTGTACACCCTTGGCGTGCAGCAGGCGGGCGATGCTCGACCCGAGCTTGCCGAACCCGATGACGAGTGCGGTACGGCCGTGCAGGATGTCGCCCCGGCTCCGCATGAGGGCCTCGGTCGAGAACACGACCGACTGGCCTACGAGGAAGTCCTCGGGTTCCTTGAGCGGCGAGCGTGCCACCGAGACGACTGGGCAGGGCAGTTTTCCCAGCTCGGCGTACCGGCGATGCCCGTTCTCGGTGTCCTCCACCACACCGATGGGCGAACAGTCCCCGGGACAGTTTGTCGCACACGTGCCCGTTGCGCTCGATTTCGCACTGGGCCTCCGGGTGCACGGATTTCGGTTTGGGCAGCACCGCCCTGAGGTCCGTCACACACGCCACCGCTCGGACGAAGGCCGGGCGCTCGGGCAGAAGATGGGTGATCAGGAAGGCGGCCGGCCGCTCCCCGGGACTGAAGCGGGAGGCGATCCGAGTGAAGTACGCATCGAGCCGCGCCCTTTCACCTGCTTCCATTGCGCACCTCCGGTGCGGCCGGAAGACCGCATTTGAATTCCGTCCACACGATCTCGCCGGGGTTCTGCCGGGTGACGCCGAAGCCGTCGGCAAGGGAACTCGCGATGTGAAGCCCCCTGCCCCCGCACCCCTCGGCCGGGCCGCGCACGATCTCCGGGTCTCCGCCTCCGCTGTCCCGCACCTCGATGCGGATCAATGAGTCGCCCCCGACAACCCCCACGCAGAACTCGCGCCCCGGCGGCACGCCGTGCAGTACGGCATTCGTGGCCAACTCCGAGACGCAGATGAGTACGTCGTCATGCCGGTCGAGGTATCCCCACTGCGTCAGAGTTTCGAGCACGAACGCCCGGGCGGCTCTGACGGATCTGGGAGAGCGGGGAAAACGTCGTTGCCGTAAGAGGGACATGCCGCACCACCACCTCGCTGTAGGTTGCACGATCGGTGCCACCATACCGCCTTTCGCGAAATGCAGTAAGGTTGGTCACCCGTTAGGGCGTCACCGATGTGCGTCACTTACCGTGTAAACCGGCAAGGTCGGCGACCGACTCAGGAGGACACTGTGGGCGACAGCTTGTGGGTCAGTACTTCGATGCCGTACCTGACGCCACGGGAGCAGGGGCAGCCGGACGCTTGGGGAGCCGAGGCCGCTGCGCGCGGCGGCAAGGGCAGTCAGCGCATCGTGCGGGCAGGGGAGGTGCCCGCCCCGAGGGAAGTCGCCGCTCTCCTGGGTGTACCCGTGGGGGAGACGGTTGTCGTACGCCGACGGATCATTCAGTTCAACGGTGAGCCATGCGAGTTGACGGACACGTACTATCCCGCCCACGTGGCCCGTGGGACTCCTCTCGCCGAGAGAGGAAAGATCCCCGGTGGAGCGGTGACCCTGCTGGCCGAGCTCGGCCACGTCGGCAGGCGTGTGCGTGAGGACGTGACCGCTCGACTGCCCAGCGCGGAGGAGCGTGACGCCTTGCGGCTGGCCCCCGACGCGCCGGTCCTCACCCTGAGCAGGGTCACTCTGGACGGCGGGGACCGGCCCATTCAGGTCGACATGATGGTCATGCCGGCCCACAGACAGCGACTGCGCTACGAGATGCGGATCGGATGATCGTGCCCACTACGGATACCGGCGCCGAGGACCGGCGGTCCCTGCACGAGCGGATCGCCGCCGATCTGCGGGACGACATCATGAGCGGCAACCTGGCACCGGGCTCCGCCCTGCCGTCGACCGCTCAGCTCAAGGCCAAGTTCAATGCCTCCAACGCGACCATCCAGAAGGCGCTTCAGCTGCTCAAGGACGAACGACTCGTGGTGGGTCGCGCCGGAGCCTCCGTCACCGTCCGCGCGCACCGGCAGCGCACCATGCGCCCCGCTTCATACATGACTCCGGCCGGGCCCGGGGAGCCGTTCCGCTGGCTCACCAAGGCCGGAAAGCTGGGCTCCGAAGCCCGCAGCACCCTCCTCGGCGTGAGTGAGGTCCGGCCTCCCGCCGACGTCGCGGCGGTCCTGGGCATCGCCGACGACGAGACGGTGTTCCTGCGACACCAGGTGCTCTCCATCGACGGGGAGCCGGTCGAACTGGTCAAGTCGTACTATCCCTCGGCGCTCGCCAGAGGGACCGCCATCGCGGAGAAGCGGAAGATCAGGGGCGGCACCCCGGCCCTGCTCGCCGAACTCGGTTTTCCGCCGCGCCTGAGCGTGGACCGCGTCTCCGCGCGAGTACCGACCCAGGAGCAGTACCAGGCACTGCGCCTGCCGAGCGGCCTTCCGGTGTTGCGGACCCTGCGTGTCGTGTACAGCGACGGTGACCGTCCCATCGAAGCCACCGTCATGGTCAAGGCGGGGCACCTCTACGAAGTGCAGTACGAGTTCACAGCGGAGTGACCCGGGCATACCGCCCCGGCTGTGCGTCCTCACCCCTCGAACGCCGGAT
>NZ_JACBWZ010000165.1 GCF_013870595.1 Streptomyces sp. WELS2
GCGCCGCCTGGCCGACCAGGCCCGCGCCTACGGCTTCCTCCTCGGCGGCCTGCTCTGCTTCGCCCTGTTCTCCTGGTACCCGGCGATCCGCGCGGTCGTCATCTCCTTCCAGAGGTACACCCCGGGCTCACCGCCCGAGTGGACCGGCACCGCCAACTTCACCCGCGTCCTCGCCGACCCCGAGTTCGCCGACGCCTGGCGCAACACCCTCACCTTCACCCTGCTGGCCCTGCTCATCGGCTTCGCGGTCCCCTTCCTGCTCGCCCTCGTCCTGAACGAACTCCGGCACGCCAGGGCGTACTTCCGCGTGGTGGTCTATCTGCCGGTGATGATCCCGCCGGTGGTCAGCGCCCTGCTGTGGAAGTGGTTCTACGACCCGGGAGCCGGCCTCGCCAACGAGGCCCTGCGCCTGCTGCACCTGCCCACCTCGAACTGGACGAACGGCACCGACACCGCGCTGGTCTCGCTGGTGCTCGTCGCCACCTGGGCCAACATGGGCGGCACCGTCCTCGTCTACCTCGCCGCGCTCCAGTCCATCCCCGGCGAGCTGTACGAAGCGGCCGAACTGGACGGCGCGAGCCTCCTCCAGCGCGTGCGGCACGTCACGATCCCGCAGACCCGGTTCGCGATCCTGATGCTGATGCTCCTTCAGATCATCGCCACCATGCAGGTGTTCACCGAACCGTTCGTCATCACCGGCGGCGGACCGGAGAACTCCACCGTCACCGTGCTGTACCTCATCTACAAATACGCCTTCCTCTACAACGACTTCGGCGGCGCCTGCGCCCTCAGCGTCATGCTCCTGGTCCTGCTCGGCGCCTTCTCCGCCCTGTATCTGCGGCTCACCCGCACCGAGGGGGACGCATGACCCCGGGCACCCGCACCCTGATCTCCCCGGCCGCCCTCGCCCGCCCCCGCGGAAAGGCCCTGTACTGGACGGTGTTCACCGCCGTCGCCGTCCTCTTCGCGCTCGCCTTCCTCTTCCCCGTGTACTGGATGGTGACCGGCGCCCTGAAGTCCCCCGACGAGGTGGCCCGCACCCCGCCCACCCTGCTGCCCGAGCACTGGCACCCCGGCGGCTACACCGATGCCTGGGAGCTGATGGAGCTGCCGCGGCACCTGGGGAACACCCTCGTCCAGGCGGCCGGCGCCTGGGCCTTCCAGCTGGTGTTCTGCACCGCCGCCGCCTACTCCCTGTCCAGGCTGCGGCCGGCGTTCGGCAAGGTGGTCCTCGGCGGCATCCTCGCCACCCTCATGGTCCCGGCGCAGGCACTGGTCGTACCCAAGTACCTGACCGTCGCCGACCTGCCGCTGGTCCACACCAGCCTGCTCAACGACCCCCTCGCCGTCTGGCTGCCGGCGGTCGCCAACGCCTTCAACCTCTACCTGCTCAAACGCTTCTTCGACCAGTTGCCGCGCGATGTGCTGGAGGCCGCCGAGATCGACGGCGCCGGAAGGCTCCGCGTCCTGTGGTCCGTCGTGCTGCCCATGTCCCGGCCGGTGCTCGGCGTGGTGTCGATCTTCGCGCTGGTCGCCGTCTGGCAGGACTTCCTGTGGCCGCTGATGGTCTTCTCCGACACCGGAAAGCAGCCGATCAGCGTGGCCCTGGTGCAGCTGTCGCAGAACATCCAGCTCACCGTGCTCATCGCCGCGATGGTGATCGCCAGCATCCCGATGGTGGCGCTCTTCCTCGTCTTCCAGCGGCACATCATCGCCGGGATCGGCGCGGGCAGCACCAAGGGCTGACGCCGCCGCCCCGTCCACAGAAAGGTCAAGCTCCGTGGGACAGCCCACCCCTGCCCGCAAAGCCCCCGACTGGTGGCGCGACGCCGTCATCTACCAGGTGTACGTCCGCAGCTTCGCGGACGGCGACGGCGACGGCACCGGCGACCTCGCGGGCGTCCGCGCCCGGCTTCCGTACCTGGCCGAACTCGGCGTGGACGCCCTGTGGTTCACCCCCTGGTACCTGTCGCCCCTGAAGGACGGCGGCTACGACGTCGCCGACTACCGGACCATCGACCCGGCCTTCGGCACCCTCGCCGAGGCGGAGAAACTCATCGCCGAGGCCGCCGGGTCGGGCATCCGCACGATCGTCGACATCGTGCCCAACCACGTCTCCGACCAGCACCCGTGGTTCCGGGCCGCGCTCGCCGCCGGGCCCGGCAGCCCCGAGCGCGAGCTGTTCCACTTCCGGCCCGGACGCGGCCCGCACGGCGAACTCCCGCCCAACGACTGGCCCTCGCAGTTCGCCGGCTCCACCGAACCGGTGTGGACCCGGCTGCCCGACGGCGACTGGTACCTCCACCTGTTCACCCCAGAACAGCCCGACCTCAACTGGGCCCACCCGGCCGTCCGCCGGGAACACGAGGAGATCCTGCGCTTCTGGTTCGAGCGGGGCGTCGCGGGCGTCCGCATCGACTCGGCGGCCCTGCTCGCCAAGGACCCTGACCTCCCTGACCTCGCCGGCCGCCCCGAGCCCCACCCGTTCCTCGACCGCGACGAACTCCACGACATCTACCGCTCCTGGCGGCGCGTGGCCGACGAGTACGACGGCGTCTTCGTCGGCGAGGTCTGGCTCCCCGACCCCGAGCGCTTCGCCCGCTATCTGCGCCCCGACGAACTCCACACCGCCTTCAACTTCTCTTTCCTCACGTGCCCTTGGGACGCCGGGCGGCTGCGCTCAGCGATCGACACCACCCTCGCCGAACACGCCCCCGTCGGCGCGCCGGCCACCTGGGTGCTGTGCAACCACGACGTCACCCGCACCGTCACCCGCTACGGCCGCGCGGACACCGCCTTCGACTTCGCCACCAAGGCCTTCGGCACCCCGGCGGACCTCGCGCTCGGCACCCGGCGGGCCCGGGCCGCCGCCCTGCTGTCGCTGGCCCTGCCCGGCGCGGTCTACCTCTACCAGGGCGAGGAGCTGGGCCTGCCGGAGGCCGACATCCCGCGCGAGAGCATCCAGGACCCGATGCACTTCCGCTCGGGCGGCACCGACCCCGGCCGCGACGGCTGCCGGGTGCCGCTGCCCTGGGCCGCCGACCTGCCGCACGCCGGATTCGGCTCCCGCAAGGAGCCGTGGCTGCCGCAGCCGGCCGACTGGCCGTCGTACGCGGTCGACCGCCAGCGGCGCGACCCGCACTCCATGCTCTCCCTCTACCGCACGGCCATCGCCCTGCGCCGCGTGTTCGGCGACGCCCCCCTGACCTGGCTGCCCGCCCCCGACGGCGTGCTCGCCTTCACCCGCGCGGAGGCGCTGTGCGTGGTCAACCTCTCGGCCACGCCCGCCCCGCTCCCCGCGCACTCCCGACTCCTGCTCGCCAGCGGCCCACTGGACGGCACGGACCGGCTGCCCCAGGACACGGCGGCCTGGCTGCGCGCCTGAGCCGCGTCCCCCCACGCACCACCGCACCTGCGCGCGTCCGGGCCGCGCCGCACGCACCACGGTGCTGCCGCGCCCCTGAGCCGCACCTCCCAGCACCACCGCGCTGTCCCACGCACCCCACCACGAAGGGATCGGCACATGCACACCAGCACCGCCGGACAGCTCCGGCGCCTGCCGGCCATCGGGGCGGTCGTCGCCCTGGCCGCCGGCATGCTCGTCACCCTCGCCCCGGCCGCCCACGCGGCGGCGGGCGCCACGCTCCCCTTCACCTCCGTGGAGGCCGAGTCGGCGAGCGGCAACGGCACACGGATCGGCCCCGACTACACGCAGGGCACACTCGCCTCGGAGGCCTCCGGCCGGCAGGCCGTCCGGCTGGCGCCCGGGCAGCGGGTCGAGTTCACCGTGCCGCGCACGGCCGACGCGCTCAACGTCGCCTACAGCGTCCCCGACGGCCGGTCCGGCGCGCTCGCCGTGTACGTCAACGGCAGCCGGCTCGCCAGGGCCCTGCCGGTGACCGCCAAGTACTCCTACGTCGACACCGGCTGGATCACCGGCTCCAGGACCCACCACTTCTTCGACAACACCCGCATGCTGCTGGGCCGGACCGTCCAGGCCGGCGACAAGGTCGCCGTCGAGGCGACCGATGTGCAGGTCACCGTCGACGTCGCCGACTTCGAGCAGGCGGGCGCGGCCGCCACCCAGCCCGCCGGGTCGGTGTCCGTCGTCGCCAAGGGCGCGGACCCCAGCGGCAACGGCGACTCCACCCAGGCGTTCCGCGACGCCATGGCCGCCGCCCAGGGCGGCACGGTCTGGATCCCGCCGGGCGACTACCGGATCACCTCCTCCCTGAACGGCGTACAGAACGTCACCCTCCAGGGCGCCGGACACTGGTACTCGGTCGTGCACACCTCCCGCTTCATCGACCAGTCCGGCTCCGCCGGCAACGCGCACATCAAGGACTTCGCGGTCATCGGCGAGGTCACCGAGCGCGTCGACTCCAGCCCGGACAACTTCGTCAACGGCTCCCTCGGACCGGGCAGTTCGGTGTCGGGCATGTGGCTCCAGCACCTGAAGGTCGGCCTGTGGCTCACCGGGAACAACGACAACCTGGTGGTGGAGAACAACCGCGTCCTCGACACCACCGCCGACGGCCTCAACCTCAACGGCAACGCCAGGGGCGTCCGGGTGCGCCACAACTTCCTGCGCAACCAGGGCGACGACGCCCTGGCCATGTGGTCGCTGTACGCCCCGGACACCGACTCCAGCTTCGAGCACAACACCATCTCGCAGCCCAACCTCGCCAACGGCATCGCCGTCTACGGCGGCACCGACATCGCCGTACGCGACAACCTGGTCTCCGACACCAACGCCCTCGGCAGCGGCATCGCGATCTCCAACCAGAAGTTCCTCGATCCCTTCCACCCGCTGGCCGGCACCATCACCGTCGACGGCAACACGCTGGTCCGCGCCGGCGCCATGAACCCCAACTGGAACCACCCGATGGGCGCGCTGCGCGTCGACTCCTACGACAGCGCCGTCAACGCCACCGTCAACATCACCAACACCACGATCACCGACAGCCCCTACAGCGCCTTCGAGTTCGTCTCCGGCGGCGGGCAGGGCTACCCGGTGCGCAACGTCAACGTCACCGGGGCGACCGTACGCAACACCGGGACGGTCGTCGTACAGGCCGAGGCCCAGGGCGCGGCCGTCTTCAGGAACGTCACCGCGACCCAGGTCGGCGCGGCCGGCGTGTACAACTGCCCCTTCCCGGCGGACTCCGGCCCCTTCACGCTCACCGACGGCGGCGGCAACTCCGGCTGGTCCGGCACCTGGTCGGACTGCTCCACCTGGCCGCGGCCCGGACAGGGCAATCCCGACCCCGACCCGAACCGCAACCTCGCCGTGGGCCGCCCGGCCACCGCGACCGGCACCCAGGACGTCTACACGCCCGGCAAGGCGGTCGACGGCGACGCGAACTCGTACTGGGAGTCGGCCAACAACGCCTTCCCGCAGTCCTGGACGGTCGACCTCGGCGCGTCCTACGGCGTGCGCCGCGTGGTGCTGAAGCTGCCGCCGTCGGCGGCCTGGGGCGCCCGCACCCAGACCATCGCGGTGCTCGGCAGCACCGACGGCACGAACTTCACGACGGTGGCCGGCGCCCAGGGCTACCGCTTCGACCCCGCCACCGGCAACACCGCGACCGTGTCCCTGCCCGCCGGCACGAACCTGCGCCACCTGCGCCTGACCGTCAGCGCCAACACCGGCTGGCCGGCGGGCCAGTTCAGTGAGGTGGAGGTCTACTCGTCCTGACCGGACACCGGGGGAGCCGGGCCGGTGCGCGGCTCCCCCTCAGCGCTCCAGCTCCCGGTGGGCCGTCTCCGGCAGCCGCAGGTACACCAGGGAGGACAGCAGGCAGAGCGAGGCGACGTACCAGGGGAACAGCCCCGAGTGGCCCAGGTCCTTGAACAGCGTGCCGACGTACGGGGCCGTACCGCCGAACAGCGCCACGGTGAGGGAGTACGGGAAGCCGATGCCGGCCGCGCGCACCCGGGGCGGGAACACCTCGGCGTTGACGGCCGCGCTGACGGACGTGAACCCGGTCAGCAGCACCATGCCCGAGCACTGCACCAGCAGCAGCACGGCGAAGGAGTCGCGCAGCGCGTGCAGCAGCGGCACGCACAGCACGGCGAAGCCCACCCCGAAGCCGAGCAGCAGCGGCCGGCGCCCGATCCGGTCGGACAGCAGCCCGCCGAGCGGCTGGAGCAGGGCGAAGAAGGCCAGCGAGATCGTGCTCGCGAGCAGCGCGTCCGACTTCGCGACGCCCGCGTTGAGTTCGGCGTACGTCGGCAGGTACGACGTCCAGGTGTAGTAGGCGATGGTGCCGCCCGCGGTGATGCCGGCGATGAGCAGGGACTGGCGCGGATGGCGGCGCAGCGCCTCGAACAGGCCCGGCCGCGGCGCCTGCCGCTGCTCGGCGCTGCGGGTCTCCGCGGCGCCGCGCCGGATCCAGAAGCCGACCAGACCGAACGCCCCGCCGAGCCAGAACGGCACGCGCCAGCCCCAGCCGTCCATCGAGGGTTCGGCGAGCGTGTCCACGAGCAGGGTGGCGATGCCGGACGCGACCAGCTGGCCGGCGGTCGTCGAGACGTACTGGAAGCTGGAGAACAGCCCGCGCCGGCCGGGCCCCGCCGACTCCACGAGGAAGGTGGTGGAGGCCGCGAACTCCCCGCCCACCGACAGCCCTTGGAGCAGCCGGGCGGCGACCAGCACCACGGGTGCCGCGACGCCCGCCGAGGCGTAGGTCGGGGTCAGCCCCACCAGCAGGCTGCTGCCGCCCATCAGCAGGATGGTGACGGTCAGGGCGGCCCGCCGGCCGCGCCGGTCGGCGACCGCCCCCATGAGCAGCCCGCCCACGGGCCGCATGAAGAAGCCGACCGCGAACACGGCGAACGTCGACAGCAGGGGAACCAGGGAGTTGCCGGTGCCCTTCGGGAAGACCGCGGCGGCGATGTAGCTGGCGAGGAACGTGTAGGCGTACCAGTCGTACCACTCCACCGCGTTGCCCACGGAAGCGGCAACGAGCTGTCGCGCGGACCGTCTTGTCCGCTCGGGTGCCGTCGTCTGCGTGCCTGTCATGATCGCGTCTCTCCCCGTCCGGCGGGCTGCGCACACCTCATGTAGCGATGAGTTCACATCCGTGCCACCGCACCCTTCCCTGACGTTTGACGCTCTTGGAACACTCGCTCCGCGCACATTCCGTCAGCCGGCGGCCACCGCGTACGTCAGGACGAGAGGACCCTCACCCATGCCCGAAGTCAACCGGCGGCGCTTCCTCCAGCTCGCGGGCGCCACCACGGCGTTCACGGCGCTGGCCGGCAGCATCCAGCGCGCGGCGGCCCTGCCCGCGCGCTACCGCACCGGATCGCTGGACGACGTGGAGCACATCGTCGTCCTGATGCAGGAGAACCGTTCCTTCGACCACTACTTCGGCTCCCTGCGCGGAGTACGCGGCTTCGGCGACCCCCGCCCGGTCACCCGGAACGGCCGGTCCGTCTGGCAGCAGTCCGACGGCACCAGGGACATCCTGCCGTTCCACCCCTACGCCGACGACCTGGGCCTGGCCTTCATCCAGGACCTGCCGCACGGCTGGAACGACGGCCACGCCGCGTTCAACGGCGGCAAGTACGACAAGTGGGTGCCCAACAAGTCCGCGACGACGATGGCGTACCTGACGCGCGACGACATCCCCTTCCACTACGCGCTCGCGGACGCCTTCACCATCTGCGACGCCTACCACTGCTCGCTCATCGGCTCCACCGACCCCAACCGCTACTACATGTGGACCGGCTACACCGGCAACGACGGCAAGGGCGGCGGCCCGGTCCTCGGCAACGAGGAGAAGGGCTACGGCTGGACGACGTACCCCGAGCGCCTGGAGCGGGCCGGCGTCTCCTGGAAGATCTACCAGGACATCGGCGACGGCCTGGACGCGAACGGCTCGTGGGGCTGGATCAGCGACGCCTACCGCGGCAACTACGGGGACAACTCGCTGCTCTACTTCAACCAGTACCGCACCGCCCAGCCCGGCAGCCCGCTCTACGACAAGGCCCGCACCGGCACCGACGCCCGCAAGGGCGAGGGCCTCTTCGACCGGCTGCGGGCGGACGTCCGGGCGGGCACGCTGCCCGAGGTCTCCTGGATCGTCGCCCCCGAGGCGTTCACCGAGCACCCCAACTGGCCCGCGAACTACGGCGCCTGGTACGTGTCGCAGGTCCTGGACGCGCTCACCTCCGACCCCGACGTGTGGGGCAGGACCGCGCTGTTCATCACCTACGACGAGAACGACGGCTTCTTCGACCACGTCATCCCGCCCTACCCGCCGGCCTCCACCGCCCAGGGCAAGTCGACGGCCGACCCCGCGCCCGACGTGTTCAAGGGCGACAGCGGCCATGTCGCCGGCCCCTACGGGCTCGGCCAGCGGGTGCCGATGCTGGTCGTCTCCCCGTGGAGCAAGGGCGGTTACGTCTGCTCCGAGACCTTCGACCACACCTCGATCATCCGGTTCATCGAGCGCCGCTTCGGCGTCCAGGAGCCCAACATCTCGCCCTGGCGCCGCGCCATATGCGGCGACCTGACGAGCGCCTTCGACTTCTCCCGCCAGGACACCGCGCCGGCACCGCTGCCCTCCACGGCCGGCTACCAGCCCCCGGACCGCAACCGGCACCCGGACTACGTGCCCAAGCCCCCCGCCCAGGGTTCGCTGCCCCGCCAGGAGCCCGGCAGCCGGCCCACCCGCCCGCTGAAGTACGCCCCGGCGGTCGACGGTTCGGCGGACACGGCGACCGGCAAGTACACGCTCACGTTCGCCTCCGGGGCGGGCGCCGGCGCGGCCTTCCTGGTGACGTCCGACAGCCGCACCGACGGCCCCTGGACGTACACCACCGAGGCGGGCAAGACCCTGTCGGACACCTGGAACTCGGTGTACTCCGGCGGGAACTACGACCTCACCGTGCACGGACCGAACGGCTTCCTGCGCGTCTTCAAGGGCCGCAACAAGGTGGCCGGCCCCGAGGTCACCGCCCGGCACACGGGTGACGACATCGAGCTGACCTTCACCAACAAGGGCTCCGGCACCGCACTGCTGAAGGTCGCCGACGGGTACGGCGGCAGCCCGCTCACGGTGACCGTGCGGCCCGGCGCCACCGTGCGGCAGACCGTGAGCCTCGCGGCGAGCAAGCGCTGGTACGACCTGACCGTGACCTCGGACGCCGACCCGGCGTTCCGGCGCGGCTTCGCCGGCCACGTGGAGAACGGGCAGCCCGGCGTCAGTGATCCGGCGATCGCCTCGGGGTGAACGACCGATGAACACCGCTCCGTGCGGACTGGTCGGGTACCGGTCACATCAGGGTAATGTGCCCCGGTGACCACGCAATCGAACACCCCTGCCGGCTGGTACCCGGACCCGCACGGAGCGCAGAACACGCTGCGTTACTGGGACGGCACGCAGTGGACCGAGCACACCAACCCGGCCCGGCAGGCCGCCGGGCAGGTTCCGCCGCAGCCGGCCGCCTTCCCGCAGCAGCAGGCTGCCGCCGCCGACCCGAGGGTCCAGCGCCAGGTGCAGCAGCAGGCCGGTGTCTCGGCCGGCGGCGCCGGCGGCGGCACGCTCTTCACCGAGCCCGTCCTGGTCGTGAACCAGAAGGCCAAGCTCATCGAGCTGACCAACGAGTACAAGGTCATGGACCAGAACGGCCGGGAGCTCGGCTCGGTCACCCAGGTCGGCCAGGGCATCCTGCGCAAGATCCTGCGCTTCGTCTCCAGCCTGGACCAGTTCCTGACCCACAAGCTGGAGATCCGCGACGCCTACGGCCAGCCGCAGTTGCTGCTGACCCGGCCAGCGAAGATCTTCAAGTCCCGGGTGATCGTGACCCGCCCGGACGGTTCCCCGGTGGGCGAGATCGTCCAGAAGAACATGATCGGCAAGATCAACTTCGCGATGATCGCGAACGGCCGGCAGGTCGGCGCGATCAAGGCCGAGAACTGGCGGGCCTGGAACTTCGCGATCGTCGACCACGCGGACAACGAGGTCGCGCGCATCACCAAGACGTGGGAGGGCCTGGCCAAGACGCTCTTCACGACCGCGGACAACTACGTCCTGCAGATCCACTACCAGCTGCCCGAACCCCTGCTGAGCCTGGTGGTGGCGACGGCGCTGACCGTGGACACCGCTCTCAAGCAGGACGCCCGCGGCTGGGGCTGAGCCCGC
>NZ_JACBWZ010000166.1 GCF_013870595.1 Streptomyces sp. WELS2
GACGAGGCGGACGCGACCGGGTTCGAGGACGAGCAGGTGCTGCGGGCGCTCGGCGTGCGCACCTCCGTCGCCGCGCTGCTGGACGAGCCCGGCGGCGCGGCCGAGCTGCTGGACCGGCTCGCCGGCCCCGAGCGCCCGGTGACCCCGGCCCAACTGCACGGGCTGTACAGCGCGCTGGCGGAGCTGGACCCCGAGCAGGTGACCCTGCCGGACGAGCTGCGGGCCGTGGTCGACGGGCGGGTGGAGGTCGTGGACGCCGCCTCGGCCGTGGTGGTCGACTCCCCGGACCTGCTGCCGTTCACCTCCGGGGTACCGCTGCTGCCGGTGCGGCCCGCGCGCGCCGCCGAGCTGGCCGAGCTGTTCCAGGTGCGCCGGCTGAGCGAGTCCGTCACCGGCGAGGTGCACTCCGAGGGGATCGAGCACGACGTGCCGGAACCGGTGCGGGTACTGCTCGGGCCGCGTACGCCCGCGGTCTACGTCGAGCACGAGGAACTCGTCGTGGACGGCGTGGAGATCGACTGGCGGCTGACCGACGACGGCGTGCTGCACGCGGCCACCCTGGAGGGGGTCGCGGCCGGGCTGGCCTGGGCGGCGGGGCAGTGGCCGCGCCGGTTCGAGGTGGCCGCGCTGCTGGAGGACCCGTCGCGAACGGAGGAACTGGCCCGGGACCGCTGGTTCGACTGACCCCGGGCGCGGCCGAGTCCACCGGGTCCGCGGGAAATTCACATCGTTAGTACAACCTTTCACAATCACCCCGGGTCGGATCAGCGGAGTCATCCCGGCTCCCTGATCCGAACGTGGGGAAACACATGCGCATCCGTGCCTCCGTCGCCGTCGTGAGCGGCGCTCTGGCCCTGTCCGCCCTCGCCGTTCCGGCCGCCCAGGCCGACGCCGTCGAGGGCAACGTCAAGATCACCAAGGTGGTCGTGGACGGCGACAACAAAGTGCAGATCGGTACCTCCGGCGCGGTGACCGTCAAGGTCAGCGTCACCGCGACGGACAACTCGGGCATCAAGGGCGCCGACGAGTTCGCCCTCTACGGTCCGGGCGGCGGCATCGAGACCACCGGCAAGCCCACCTGCGCCAAGGTCAACGCCACCACCTCCACCTGCACCGCCTCGGTGAAGATCGACCCGAGGACGGACTACCTCTCCGACAAGAGCGCCGGTACCTGGTACGTGGACGCGTGGATCGACGCCAAGGACGGCGACTACGTCTGGAAGGAGAAGGCGGGCGCCTTCTCCTTCCAGCGCGCCGCCAAGCTGACCGCGAACGCCACCCCGGAGCCGGTGAAGAAGGGCAAGACGATCACCGTCACCGGTGCCCTCACCCGCGCCGACTGGGAGTCGCTGAAGTACGGCGGCTACGGCGCGCAGTCCGTGAAGCTCCAGTACAGCAAGAAGGGCACCACCGGCTACACCACGGTCAAGACCGTCAAGACCGACTCCAAGGGCAACCTGAAGACCACGGTCAAGGCCACGGCCGACGGCTACTACCGCTTCTCCTACGCGGGCAACTCCGCCACCGCCGCGGTCAACTCCGCCGCGGACTTCATCGACGTGAAGTAAGCCCCCGCTCCGGGCTCCCGGACTCCCCGGGCTCCCCGGGCTCCCGGCCCCCGTCCGGCCGGATCGCGGTGCGCCCGCGCTGCCGGCCGGACGGACCGTTTCTCTCGGTTGGGCCATGCGGGGGTAATCGGTGGGCCAAATCCGGCCGTGAGGGGTCCTGTCCGTACAACCCGCGGGCGCTCGCGGGGATCTGACCGCGTGAGTCGACCGACTCCACGATCCACTTCTCCCTCCAAGGGAACACACATGCGCATCCGTGCCACCGTGGCCGCCGTCTCCGGCGCCCTGGCCCTTTCCGCCTTCGCCGTGCCCGCCGCCCACGCGGCCCCCGCGGCGCCGAACGTCACCTTCTCGAACGTGAAGGTCAACAGCGGCAAGGCGATCACCCTCGGTGCCACCTCCACCGTGAAGGTCAAGGCGACCTACACCGTGACGCACCCCGCCACCGTGTCGATGTCCAACATCCTCACCGGCCCGGTGCTCTACCGGGGCAGCTCGGCGAAGTACGCCGACACCCAGGTCGTCAGCGACGACCCGGGCACCTGCACCAAGGTGAACTCCACCACGGTGAACTGCTCGGCCACGATCACCATCCCCGCCCGCGAGCTGTACAACTCCGACGCCGGCACCTGGAAGAAGGGCGGGGTCGCGGTCGACAACAAGACCGGCGCCGACAAGTGGCAGAGCGACCTCGGCACCCTCCCGGTCCGTCGCGCCGCCAAGCTCACCGCCGACGCCACCCCGGAGCCGGTGAAGAAGGGCAAGACGATCACGGTCACCGGCAAGCTGACCCGCGCCGACTGGCAGCACGGCACGTGGGTCGCCTTCGGCGGCCAGTCCGTCAAGCTCCAGTTCCGCAAGGCGGGCAGCAGCACCTACACCACCGTCAAGACCCTCACCTCGTCCTCCACGGGCGCCCTGAAGACGACGGTGACGGCCGGCTCCGACGGCTACTACCGCTACTACTTCGGCGGCACGTCCACCACCTCGGCCGTGAGCGCCACGCCCGACTACGTCGACGTCCAGTAACAGCCGCGAACACGGGTGCCCCGGCGGCGGCCGGGGCACCCGTGCCCTTTGCGCTAGACGGTGGTGGCGATCCAGCCGACCGTCTCCGTGGCGTGCAGGCCGTCACTGCGGGTGGTGGCGTTGAGGTTCAGCTCGTTGAAGCGGATCAGGAACCCGTCGCGGTTGACGTCGTGCAGCCGGATGCCGGGCGTCTCGGGGCCGTTGAAGGTCTGGGTCTGGGCCACCACGACCACCGTCGACCCGGCCGGGAACGGCGTCGGGAAGGTGACCCGGGTGAAGGTGGAGGTGTTACCGCCCCGGGTCTCGACGGGGTGGCTGGAGGACAGCTGGAGCGAGCCGGTCTGGATCATCGACATGATGACTCCTCACACTGGTGACGGATGCCGGACGTGCGTGGCACCAGTCGCTCTGCCCGACCCGCCGGGTCACTCATACGGCCGTCACCCTGATAGGTGATTCCGGAGCGGAGACTTCCGGCCATGGACCGGCGGGGGCTAGGCCGGGAAACGGCGGCCGACCCATCTACACAGGTACTCCAGGGCCCCGGACGCCACCGCCGCCACGCCGACCGCCGTCCACGGCATCGTCACGCCGACCAGCCTCAGCGCGAAGAAGTCCTGGAGCGCGGGAACGGCGAGGACCAGCAGGAACGCCACACCCATCGACGCCACGAGGGTCACCCGCCACCAGGTGTAGGGGCGGGCGATGATCGCCAGGACCCACATGGAGACCAGGAACAGGGTCAGGGTGGCCGCGCTGGTCTCCGCGTCCAGCGCGCCCGGGCCGGAGTAGTGGTGCCGGGCGAGAAGATACGTCAGGAAGGTCGCCGCGGCGGCCACCGTCCCGCCGGGGACCGCGTACCGCATCACCCGGCGCACGAAGTGCGGTCTGGCCCGCTCCGTGTTGGGCGCGAGGGCCAGGAAGAAGGCGGGGACGCCGATGGTGAGCGTGGACAGCAGGGTCAGGTGCCGGGGCAGGAAGGGGTACTCCACCCGCGCGCACACCACCAGCACCGCCAGCAGCACCGAGTAGACGGTCTTCACCAGGAACAGCGTCGCCACCCGCGTGATGTTGCCGATCACCCGGCGGCCCTCGGCGACCACCGAGGGCAGGCTCGCGAAGCTGTTGTCCAGCAGCACGATCTGCGCCACCGCCCGGGTGGCCTCGGAACCGGAGCCCATGGCGACCCCGATGTCCGCGCTCTTGAGGGCCAGCACGTCGTTCACGCCGTCCCCGGTCATCGCGACCGTACGGCCGCGGGACTGCAGCGCGTCCACCATGTCCCGTTTCTGCTGCGGGGTGACCCGCCCGAACACCGTGCCCGAGTCCAGTGCCTCGGCCATCGCCGGCGGGTCGGCGGGCAGCCGCCGCGCGTCCACCGCCGTGCCCTCCAGGCCGAGCTTCGCGGCGACGGCCCCGACCGACACCGCGTTGTCCCCGGAGAGGACCTTGGCCCGTACGTCCTGCTCGGCGAAGTAGCGCAGGGTGTCGGAGGCGTCCGGGCGCAGCCGCTGTTCGAGGACGACCAGGGCGGTGGGGCGGGCGCCCCGGGCCGGCTCGGGATCGTCCAGGTCCCGGTGCGCGCGGGCCAGCAGCAGCACCCGCAGCCCCCGCTCGTTCAGCCGCTCCGTCTCGGCCAGGGCCGGGTCGTCGGCGCCGAGCAGCACGTCCGGCGCGCCCAGCAGCCAGGTGCTGGTCTCGCCGTCGCCCTCGCTGAACGCGGCCCCGCTGTACTTGCGGGCGGAGGAGAACGGCAGCGACTCCACGCAGCGCCACTCCTCGCTGTCCGGGAAGGCGTCGATGATCGCCTGGAGGGAGGCGTTCGGGCGCGGGTCGGACTCGCCGAGCGCGCCGAGCACCTTGCGGATGTACGTCTCGTCCGCCCCGTCCAGCGGCCGCAGCCCGGTGACGTCCATGCCGCCCTCGGTGAGGGTGCCGGTCTTGTCCAGGCAGACGGTGTCGACGCGGGCCAGACCCTCGATGGCGGGCAGCTCCTGCACCAGGCACTGTCTGCGGCCCAGCCGGATGACGCCGATCGCGAAGGCCACGGAGGTGAGCAGCACCAGCCCTTCGGGGACCATCGGCACGATCCCGCCGACCGTGCGGGCCACGGCGTCCTTGAGGTCGTCGCTCTTGACGACGAGCTGGGTGACGACGAGCCCGACGGCCGCCGGGATCATCATCCAGGTGACGTACTTGAGGATGGTGGAGATGCCGCTGCGCAGCTCGGAGTGGACCAGCGTGAAGCGGGACGCCTCCTCGGCGAGCCGGGCCGCGTAGGCCTCGCGGCCGACCTTGGTGGCCTGGAAGGCGCCGCCCCCCGCGACCACGAAGCTGCCGGACATGACCTGGTCGCCGGGGCGTTTGACGAGGGGGTCGGCCTCGCCGGTGAGCAGCGACTCGTCGATCTCGAGCCCGTCCGCCTCCGCGCACACCCCGTCGACCACGATCTTGTCGCCGGGGCCGATCTCGATCAGGTCGTCCAGGACGATCTCATGGGTGGCCACCTGGACCGCCACGCCGTCCCGCCGGACCGTCGGCCGGGCCTCCCCGATCACCGCGAGCGAGTCCAGGGTCTGCTTGGCCCGCCACTCCTGGAGGATCCCGATGGCGGTGTTGGCGAGGATCACGAAGCCGAACAGGCTGTCCTGGATCGGCGCGACGCACAGCATGATCAGCCAGAGCACGCCGATGATCGCGTTGAACCGGGTGAGGACGTTCGCCCGGACGATCTCCCCCAGCGAGCGGCTGCTGCGCACCGGCACGTCGTTGACCTGGCCGCGCGCGACGCGTTCCGCGACCTCGGCGGGGCCGAGCCCGCCCGGACGGGTCCTCGGTGACGGCACCGGACGCGCCGGATCGAGTTCCGCGTCCGCGCGTATGTGGCTCATGCATTCGACGGTACGTGCGGACGCGCCCGCCCGCCCACCGGTGCCGCCCGTCACCGGGCGCGTCCCGGTCCGGGGAAGCGGCCGGCCGTTACCGGGCGACCGGGTCCGGCGAAGCGGCCCGCTTGATCGCCGCGTCCCGCTTGCGGACGTACCAGACGCCGATC
Source organism: Streptomyces sp. WELS2 (assembly GCF_013870595.1). Classification (GTDB taxonomy): domain Bacteria; phylum Actinomycetota; class Actinomycetes; order Streptomycetales; family Streptomycetaceae; genus Streptomyces. The sequence goes on from NZ_JACBWZ010000166.1 coordinate 5,653, forward strand.
AGCCCGAGGCCGCCCCCGGCCAGGCAGGTCCACAGCCACCAGGTGTGGCCGTGCTCGTCGAACCAGCCGTAGAACGGCAGCTGGACCAGGAAGAGGACGAACCACACGATCGTGCCGCCGGTGATGGTGGCGACCACGGGCCCCTCCAGGGGCTCCGGCGCCTCGTGCTTGGGGGTCCACTTAGCCATGCGCACAGCTTATGCGCCGCCGCTGTCTACGCGCGGAGATAGCGATCTATGACTCATACGTTCATACTGGAGCCGTTTGTCTTTGGCCGCTTCCGCTCGTATGAAACTCCAACAGGGCTCGGGGGAACCCCGTTGGTGATGAGGTCACGCATGTCCACCTCGGCACCTGCCAAGGTCCCCACCCCCGAGAGGCCGGGCGGGGCTCCCGCCTTCGGCTTCCTCGACCGCTACTTCAAGATCTCCGAGCGCGGCAGCTCCGTCGCCCGTGAGGTCCGGGGCGGTCTCGCCACCTTCTTCGCGATGGCGTACATCATCGTGCTGAACCCGATCATCCTCGGCAGCGCGAAGGACATGTACGGCCACCACCTGGACAACGGCCAGCTGGTGACGGCCACGACGCTGTCGGCCGCGTTCACCACCCTGCTGATGGGCGTCATCGGCAACGTGCCGATCGCGCTCGCCGCCGGCCTCGGCGTGAACTCGGTCGTCGCGCTCCAGCTCGCACCGCGCATGACCTGGCCGGACGCCATGGGCATGGTGGTCCTGGCCGGTTTCGTGGTGATGCTGCTGGTCGCCACGGGGCTGCGCGAGCGGGTGATGAACGCCGTGCCGTTCGGCCTGCGCAAGGCCATCTCGATCGGTATCGGCCTGTTCATCATGCTGATCGGCCTGGTCGACTCCGGCTTCGTCACCCGGATGCCGGACGCCGCCCAGACCACCGTCCCGCTCCAGCTGGGCGTCGGCGGTCACCTCACCGGCTGGCCGGTGCTGGTCTTCGTCCTCGGCGCGCTGCTCACCTTCGCGCTGATCGTCCGCAAGGTGCCGGGCGCGATCCTGCTCTCCATCGTCGGCATGACCGTGGTCGCGATGATCATCAACGCGGTGGCCACCGTCCCGTCCTGGGGCCTGACCGTCCCGAAGTGGCCGGGCAACCCGGTCTCCACCCCCGACCTCGGCCTGATCGGCCAGGTCAGCCTGTTCGGCGGCTTCCACAAGGTCGGCATCCTGACCGGCATCCTGTTCGTCTTCACGGTCCTGCTGTCGTGCTTCTTCGACGCGATGGGCACGATCATGGGCATCAGCGACGAGGCCAAGCTGACCGACGCCGAGGGCTACATGCCGGGCATCAACAAGGTCCTCTTCGTGGACGGCCTCGCGGTCGCGGCCGGAGGTGCCAGCTCCGCCTCGGCCACCACCGCCTTCGTGGAGTCCACGGCGGGCGTCGGCGAGGGCGCGCGCACCGGTCTCGCGAACGTCGTCACGGGCGGCCTCTTCGCCGTCGCGCTGTTCCTCACGCCGATCGCCACGATGGTCCCGTCCCAGGCGGCCACCCCGGCGCTGCTCGCGGTGGGCTTCCTGATCCTGTCGAACTCCATCAAGGAGATCGACTGGGCCGACTACACCATCGCCATGCCGGCCTTCGTGACGATGCTGATGATGCCGTTCACCTACTCGATCACCAACGGCATCGGCATGGGCTTCATCACCTTCACGGTGCTGCGCCTGGCCGCCGGGCGGTCCAAGGAGATCCCGCCGGCGATGTACGTCGTCTCGGCCGTCTTCGCCTTCTACTACCTGATGCCGGCCCTGGGTCTCACGTGATCCCCTAGAAATCCATGCCGAACGGGCGCCCGGACCACGGTCCGGGCGCCCATTCCTTTTTCCGGGCCGAGGATTCAGTGGCGGGCATCACGGGCATCACGCAGGTGCCAAGTGGTCCTTAGTAAGAGTAATGAGTTACGCTAAAGAACATGCCGGACCTTACCCATGGCGACGACGCTGCCGCCGTGAACGCCCTCCGCTCCGCCGTGATGCGGCTGTCCCGTCGGCTCAAGCACCAGCGGGTGGACGAGTCGCTGAGCCCCACCGAGATGTCGGTGCTCGGCACCCTCGCCCGCTGCGGCTCCGCCACCCCGGGTGAACTGGCCCGCAAGGAGCACGTCCAGCCGCCGTCGATGACCCGCATCGTCGCGCTGCTCGAGGCCAAGGGGCTGGTCCGGCTGGAGCCGCACCCCGAGGACCGGCGCCAGAAGGTGGTCACCCAGACCGAACAGGCCGAGGCGATGCTCGAAGAGAGCCGCCGCAAGCGCAACGCCTTCCTGGCCGGACTGGCCGAGGGCCTCGACGAGGACGAGTGGGCCGCCCTGCGCGCCGCCGCCCCCGTGCTGGAGAAACTCGCACACCTGTAAGCGCACCATCCAAGGAGGCGAACCCTTTTGAGTACGGGATCCGGAACACCTTCCGCCCCCGCACCGACCCCTACCACCACCGCGCCCGCTTCCGGCAAGTCCTCGATGTTCAGCTCGCTGAGGATCCGGAACTACCGCCTCTTCTTCGCCGGCCAGGTCGTCTCCAACACCGGCACCTGGATGCAGCGCATCGCCCAGGACTGGCTGGTCCTCGGCCTCACCGGCTCCTCGGCCGCCGTCGGCATCACCACGGCCCTCCAATTCCTGCCGATGCTGCTGTTCGGGCTGTACGGCGGGGTCCTCGTGGACCGCCTGCCCAAACGGCCCACCCTGCTGGTCACCCAGTCCGCGATGGCCGTCACCGGGCTCGCGCTCGCCGCCCTGACCCTCTCCGGGCAGGTCCAGGTCTGGCACGTCTACGTCGCCGCCTTCGCCGTAGGCCTCGCCACGGTGGTGGACAACCCGGCCCGCCAGTCCTTCGTCTCCGAGATGGTCGGCCCCGACCAGCTCCAGAACGCGGTCAGCCTGAACTCGGCGAACTTCCAGTCCGCCCGGCTCGTCGGCCCCGCCGTGGCCGGCCTGATGATCACCGGCGTGGGCACCGGCTGGGCGTTCCTCGCCAACGGCCTGTCCTTCGCCGCGCCCATCACCGGCCTGCTGCTGATGCGCGCCCGCGAACTGCACGTGGTCGAGCGCGCGCCGCGCGGCAAGGGCCAGCTGCGCGAGGGCCTGCGCTACGTCGCCAAGCGGCCGGAGCTGATCTGGCCCATCGTCCTGGTCGGCTTCATCGGCACCTTCGGCTTCAACTTCCCGGTGTGGCTGACCGCCTACGCGGACGACGTCTTCCACGCGGGCGCCGGTGCCTACAGCCTCTTCAACACCCTGATGGCCGTCGGCTCCCTGGTCGGCGCCCTGCTGGCCGCCCGGCGCGGCACGGCCCGGCTGCGCGTGCTGATCGCCGCCGCGCTGGCCTTCGGCACGCTGGAGACCGTCGCCGCGGTCGCGCCGTCGTACTGGCTGTTCGCGCTGCTCATGGTGCCGATCGGGGTGTTCGGCCTGACGGTGAACGTCACCGCGAACACGGCCGTGCAGATGGGCACCGACCCGGCCATGCGCGGCCGGGTGATGGCCCTGTTCATGATGGTGTTCATGGGCGGTACGCCGCTGGGCGCGCCGGTGGTCGGCTGGGTCACCGACACCTACGGCCCCCGGATCGGTTTCGCCGCCGGCGGTGTGGTGTCGGCGCTCGCGGCCGGCGTCGTCGGCCTGGTCCTGGCCCGCATCGGCGGCCTGCGGCTGGCGGTGGGCTGGCACCACGGCCACCCGAGCGTCCGCTTCGTCCCGCGCGAGCGGCTGGCCACGGCCGCGTAGGCATCGCCCGGGCATCCGCCTCCGCCGGTCCCGGAGGGTCTAGCCGACCCTCCGGGCCAGCACCTGCCCCGGCCAGGCGTCTGGGCCGTGGGTGTAGGCGTGCGTCGGGGAGAAGCCGTTGGCCTCGTAGTAGGCCACCAGCCTGCGGTCGTCACCGGCGTAGCAGTCCACCCGCAGCAGGCCCACGCCCGCCCGCCGGGTCACCTCGGCGGCGTGCTCGATCAGCGCGCTGCCCGCGCCCCGGCCCTTGAAGCGGCGGTCGGAGGCGAGCCAGTGGATGTACCGCTCGGGCTCGCCGGGCGCCGGCAGATGGGACAGATAGGCGCCGGGCCCGTCGGTGAGGGTGAGGGTGGCCGCCGGCTCCCCGTCGATCTCCGCGATGTACGTGGTGCCCTCGGCCATGGCCCGCTCCACCGCCTGGACCGTCCTGGTCCCGGAGAGCGGCTCGGTGCCCCACTGGCCGGTGCGGCCCTGTGAGACCAGCCACTCCACACTGCTGTCGAGCATGCGGAGTATCGCGGGCAGATCGTCCGGGCCGCCTTCTCGGATGGTGATCGTCATCGCCCCATCATGCCCGCCCGGGTCTGGGATCGTGAGGGGCATGAGACTCTTCGCCGCCGTACTGCCTCCGGAGCACATCGCGGACGAACTCGCCGCCGAGGTGGACCGGTTGCAGCGGCTGCCGGGGGCCGGCCGGCTGCGCTGGACGGGCCGTCCCGGCTGGCACTTCACGCTCGCCTTCTACGG
>NZ_JACBWZ010000167.1 GCF_013870595.1 Streptomyces sp. WELS2
TGATTGCCCGGAGTGGCCCGGACGATGGTGATGAGCCGGTCGGTCAGCTGGAGGGTGCCGACGTCGGCGCACTGCTCGACCGGCAGCGGGAACGCGCCTTCGACGCCGCCGCGTTCACCGCCGCCTACCGCCGCTACTGCTGGCCCACCGAGGGCCTGGACGGGGTCCGGCTGGCCCCCTTCCAGCTGCTCGCGGTCCAGGGCCGCAGCCTCGCCGCACTGCCGCACGACGAGCAACTGGCCCTCATCGACCGGCTGGTGGAGTACGACGGCACCGGACTGCTGCACACCACCCGGCGGCTGTACGTCGACACCGGCGACCCGGAGTCGGTGCGCGCGGGCGTCGACTGGTGGCTGGAGATGACCGGCCGGGGCGGCGAGGGCATGGTCGTCAAGCCGCTCGGCGCGCTGGTCCGCGACGCGGACGGACGCCTGGTGCAGCCCGGTATCAAGTGCCGGGGCCGGGAGTACCTGCGGATCGTCTACGGCCCCGAGTACACCCGCCCCGACCACCTCGCCCGCCTGCGGCAGCGGTTCCTGAACCACAAGCGGTCACTGGCCCTGCGCGAGTACGCCCTCGGCCTGGAGGCCCTGGCCCGCCTGGCCGACGGTGAGCCGCTGTGGCGGATCCACGAGGCGGTCTTCGGGGTCCTGGCGCTGGAGTCGGAGCCGGTGGACCCACGGCTGTAGGCGCAGCCGCGCCCTCGTGCCGTACTCACTTCCGTGGCGGCACGCACCACGTGGCCCGCGCAGATCCCGGACCGCACCGGCGAACAGGGCCTTCGGCCGGGCAGTCGCTCAACGGTCCGGGCCGGCCACGGGCAGGGCCACGGCCGGCACCCGGCGAGAACCCCACAGCGCCGCGCGCCCCGCCGGTGGCGCTGCCCGCGCGTAGCCTTCGACAAGTTCCACGGGACGGACCCGACGCAACGGGAGATCTCGATCCGGCCGCGGCGGATATCGGCACCGGCACCAAGCGGGTCGCCATGGGATGGGCTAGCGGCACAGCACGCGCTCTCGCCTCCAGGACGCTGACCGAGTACCCAAGCAAACAAGCGCACCTCTTCCGAAGTGCCGACGCAACAGCCGCCTCCAACGCGCGAAAGTACCCACGGCACCAATGTCCCGAACGGCTTCCTCACGGTCGTCTTCGTCGCCCACGAGGGGACCGGCGAGCCGGAGGACCCCGAACCGCGCGAGCACGTCCCGGTCCGCTGGGCCGGCGCCGACGCACAAACCGCACTGTCCACTCGTGACGTGGGAGCCAACAGCCTCAGCCCGTCAGGCAGTTGAGCTGCCAAGTTGCCCGAACGCCCCTGGCTACGCTGTAGCATCCAGGGGTGACCGACGCCACATCATGGACATTCCGCGAGCACGAGACCGGGTTGAGCGAGCAGCCCCTCCGGCAGGGCGATGTTCTGGAATTCCTGCAAAAGGAGGAATTCCCGCTCGGATGGCGCGACACGATCGCCATCGTCGTAACCGGAAACTGTGACTTATCTTTCGGGAAACACTGGGGGACAATCACCTACGTGCCGGCAATACCCTTCGACGTATATGTTCAGCAGTTCGTTGTTCCGAAGATCATTGCCACGGAATCTGCAAAGTCCGAGAAGGCGCTGCATGGCCTGTTCGATCAAGAAGTTGCATCCGAGTCCGTGGATCGCGCCTTGGAAATGCTGCAACTCGGATATTCGATGGCGGAAATTGCAACCCTGCTGCCTCCCGATAGCAAGGACTTCCCTCGTTTCGAAACCGAACTGAAGACTCTTAACCTTTATTGGGTTGCACAGACTGCTTTGAAGCAGTGTTCGGACTCCGAGCAATTTTGGCGTCACATCGACAGGCTCGCCACCGACCTCGACAGGCTGCGCAAGCCTAAAACTGCAAGCAGGGAAACCCTCCGTAAGGAGATGAAGAACAGGCTCAAGAGCTTTCCCGGCGATTCTCTTTACTTGTCCGAGCCCGGCCCCGGGTACGGAGGTGGGTATGTTGTGATGCTGCGCCTGATTCGCAGCATCGAAGACTCCGCGGTGGCGCTGCGGCCGGCCGATGAATACCACTCGCCGGGACAGCATCGAGCACGACGGATCGCCCGTCTGAAGACCCTCTACTGTCACCGTGTCGTCCAGCAGATGGCCCAGGTTTTCACCGACATCGGCCTGCCCACCGACTACGAAGAATCCCGGGACTCTCACCTCAAGAACTACGTGGAAAGCTGGGGGAAGTAATGTTGATCGCCTTTACGCGGAGTAGCCTTCCTGAATACATCGAGCATGGCCGCACCGAGGGATTCCAGTCGGCTGCCGACCCGGGGACTCTGGGTAACAACTTGTTCATGTCGGAGGTGAGGGACTGTCGGTTCTTCGTGCACCGGGAAGACGACCAAGACAGTCGACTGATCCTGGTGAACGGCTGGTGCTGGGAGTTGATCACCCAGAATTCCGCAGAAGTGGTGACTCGCTTCCTGGAACGCATTGACCGGGCATCCCGCGCCATGGCGCACCCCCCGGTCTCGCTTCCGCATCAGTGGAGCAAGTTTTCCCACGAGAATTTGCTGGCCTTCTTCGCCCTGCCTCGCAATCTGAACCAGGATTCGCTGCGATGGGTTGCGGAGTCACTGGAGGGAGGCCATGCGGCATTCTGGTGGCTTACCGACCGGAACGATCCCAAGCCCCTCCAAAGCTTCAGTATCGACCACGCACCCGTCAGTGATGCGATGCTCGGCTACCACCAGGTGCTGGAGGTGGCGACCGAGGCGTTCGCCGGCCTCAGGGCGAGGCCCCAGCAACTGCAGCCGTCCATTGACCTGATGCGCGTGGGCGCCGGATCCGTCGCTCGGGAACGCTCGTACTCGGAATGGCTTCCGCACCTCACGGACGCCCAGCGGGCCATCCTCGACAACACCCTGACCGACCCGCTGAAGATCCGCGGTGTCGCTGGCTCCGGAAAAACCCTCACACTTGAGCTGAAAGCTCTGCATGAACTCTACAAAGCGTCCGGCACGCAGAGCGGCGGGCAGGGTCCCGTAGCAGCATTCGGGGCACTGCCGCGCATTCTCTTCCTCACGCACAGCTGGTCGATGGCGGAACAGGTCGAGGAGGCGTTCAGGCGGCTCGACGAGCGCGGACTCTCCTCCAAGATCGATGTCATGCCGCTCATCTACCTGAAAGAGTGGCTGCAAGGACCCCTGTCGTCAGAGGTCGAGGTCCTCGGCGAAGACAGTCTCGACGGCAAGCAGCAACAAATGCGTCTGATCAGCGAGGCCATCGAGCACATCAAAGCCAGTACCTGGGCGAGCTATAGGGCGAACGTAAGCGAGTGGGTCCGGCAGGGTGTCGATTCGGACCGGGACGAAGCCGATCGGCTCCGGCTCTGTTGGGCTTTGTTGCGTGAGTTCGCCGAGGTCTTCGACTCGCGCGAGATCAAGACGTTGCCCAATGCGCTGCAGAAATACATAGATCTCCCTCGCGAGGGGTGGATGGTGCCCCTCGAAACGAAGGCGGACAGAGAGCTCTCCTTCCGTGTGTACAAGTACTACGTCCGGCAGCTGGTGGAGGAGGGCCTGGTCACTACCGACCAGGTAGTCGACGACTTGAGGAGGGACCTCGAAAAGTATGAATGGAACGCCATCCGGGCTGGTCGTGGGTACGACATCGTCTTCGTCGATGAATTCCACCTCTTCAGTGATCCGGAGCGCTATCTGCTGCATTTACTGACCCGCGAGGCAGAGAAGCCGCCGCGCTTGGTCATGGCGATGGACCCGAGCCAATCGGTCTTCCTGTTGCTTACCGGGCTCGCCGAGACAGACATCAGCCGCACAACCAGCGGCATGATCCAGCGCGGGCAGACAAAGTCGATCGACTTGAAGACAACGCACCGCTTCACCGAACCAGTATTCAATTTCCTCCGCTACCTGCACACACAGATGCCGAACGTGGTAGAGCTCGGGCACGACTGGGTGTACGACTCGATCCCCGGTTCTGGCAACGCCGGCCAGGAGTTGCCGCGAGCACGATTCGTCGACCGCCAGCAGCTGGCCGAGACCGGCGTAGCCGAAGCCTTCGCCTTGCAGGGCGCAAGCACTCAGGAGCAGAGGGTGGCCCTCATCGGCGTAGGCAACAGCGAACTGGAGGCGATCAGGAAGGTCCTCAAGGAGAAGGGGCACGCCTCGTCCTCGTACGTCCTGATCGACGGGCGGGACGAGATCGAACAGCTGCGCTACTCGCGGCGCGCGCTGATCGTGACGGCGGCCGAGTACGCCGCCGGTCTCCAATTCTCACATGTCGTGGTGGTCGGGGGCACAAGCGGGAACCAGGAGTACGGTCACGGCACCAGCGCACTGCGGGCGCTGTACTCCCAGTTCTATTTGGCGGCCAGCCGCGCCGAGGAGCATCTCACCGTCATCGCCCCGCAGGAGCAGGGAGGCTTCGGCGAGGTGCTGGGCAAGGCTGTGGAAGCCGGTGTGGCCGTCTGATCTACGAGCCGGGTCCGGGCCCGGTCGGGCCGGACCCGGAGCAGGGTCCCCACGGGCTGCGATCCGAATGGCCGGAGACCTGCGGGCGCCCAGGACAGCACTGCCGCAGAAGGCGCACGACGCGTGCCGCTCGCCGGCGCGTACCCCCGCCCGGTGGTGCGTTCCTGTCGACGTGGTCCCGGCCATGCGGTCGTAGGCGGCCGGCTTCACCGACGCCCGCGCCGCCGAGGGGCCGGCGGCCGGAACGGTCGTGGTCGGCTTCACTGCCGCGTCGGTGCGGAGCGTGCCCGCGCAGGGGCCGCGGCCTGCCCGTGCGCTGACGGGCGAGTCATGGAGCCGCGTGCGCGGCACCGCCGTACACCTCACCCTGTCTCCCCGGACCGCGCGGCACATGTCCGCGCCTGCCGGAGCCCACGCGTGTCGGCGTCCCGGATCCCGTCGGGCGTGGGGCGATCGCCCTGCTCACCGCCGAGCGGCTGGTCCCGGCCGCCGGGTGCGGCGGACCCGACGTCCCACAGGGGACGGTGGCCGGTGCCGCCGCGCCGCGATCCGGTGCCCCGGCCACCGGAAACCCCCCGCAGGGGATGAAGGGCCGCCCCGGCGGTCAGGATGGAGGCATGGGATTCCATGTCGACTCCGAGGCCGGGCGGCTGCGCCGGGTCATCCTGCACCGGCCCGACCTAGAGCTCAAAAGGCTCACCCCCAGCAACAAGGACGCCCTGCTCTTCGACGACGTGCTGTGGGTGCGCCGGGCGCGTGCCGAGCACGACGGGTTCGCCGACGTCCTGCGGGACCGGGGGGTCGAGGTCCATCTCTTCGGGGACCTGCTCACCGAGACCCTGGCGCTCCCCGAGGCCCGCGCCCTGGTCCTGGACCGGGTCTTCGACGAGAAGGAGTACGGCCCCCTCGCCACCGGCCACCTGCGCGCCTCCTTCGACCGGATGCCGCCGGCGGAGCTGGCCGAGGCCCTGGTCGGCGGGATGACCAAGCGGGAGTACCTGGCCGGCCACGAGGAGCCGGTCTCCGTGCGCTTCCACGTCATGGAGCTGGACGACTTCCTGCTGCGCCCGCTGCCCAACCACCTCTTCACCCGGGACACCTCGGCGTGGATCTACGACGGCGTCTCCATCAACGCGATGCGCTGGCCCGCCCGGCAGCGCGAGACCGTGCACTTCGAGGCGATCTACCGGCACCACCCGCTGTTCCGCGACGAGTCGTTCCACGTCTGGTCCCGGGGACAGGCGGACTACCCGTCCACCATCGAGGGCGGCGACGTCCTGGTGCTCGGCAACGGCGCCGTGCTGATCGGGATGAGCGAGCGCACCACCCCGCAGGCCGTGGAGATGCTGGCGCACAAGCTGTTCGCGGCCGGCTCCGCGCGCACCATCGTCGCGCTCGACATGCCCAAGCGGCGCGCTTTCATGCACCTGGACACGGTGATGACCATGGTCGACGGCGACACCTTCACCCAGTACGCCGGCCTCGGCATGCTGCGCTCCTACACCATCGAGCCGGGCGACGGCGGGCGGGAGCTGAAGGTCACCGACCACCCGCCGGAGCACATGCACCGGGCGATCGCCGCCGCGCTCGGCCTCGGCGAGATCCGGGTGCTGACCGCCACCCAGGACGTGCACGCCGCCGAACGCGAGCAGTGGGACGACGGCTGCAACGTCCTCGCCGTCGAACCCGGTGTCGTCGTCGCCTACGAGCGGAACGCCACCACAAACACCCACCTGCGCAAACAGGGCATCGAGGTGATCGAGATCCCGGGCAGCGAGCTGGGCCGGGGCAGAGGCGGCCCCCGGTGCATGAGCTGTCCCGTCCAGCGAGATCCCGTATAGAAATGTGGAGTGTCGTATAGACTTACATAGTCCCCTGTAGTCATACACCTGGAGCGCCCCCATGGCGACAGTCCCGACCGCCCTCGCCGGCCGCCACTTCCTCAAGGAGCTGGACTTCACCGAGGCGGAGTTCCGCGGCCTGGTCGAGCTGGCCGCCGAGCTGAAGGCCGCCAAGAAGGCCGGGACCGAGACCCAGTACCTGCGCGGCCGGAACATCGCCCTGATCTTCGAGAAGACCTCGACGCGCACCCGTTGCGCGTTCGAGGTCGCCGCCGCCGACCAGGGCGCCCACACCACCTACCTGGAGCCCTCCGGGTCCCAGATCGGGCACAAGGAGTCCGTCCGGGACACCGCCCGGGTGCTGGGCCGGATGTACGACGCCATCGAGTACCGGGGCGACAGCCAGGCCAAGGTCGAGGAGCTGGCCGCGTACGCCGGCGTACCCGTCTACAACGGCCTCACCGACGACTGGCACCCCACCCAGATGCTCGCCGACGTGCTCACCATGACCGAGCACTGCGCCAAGCCGCTCGACGGCATCGCCTTCGCCTACCTCGGCGACGCCCGCTTCAACATGGGCAACTCCTACCTGGTCACCGGCGCCCTGCTCGGCATGGACGTACGGATCGTCGCCCCGAAGTCCTACTGGCCCGCCCAGGAGATCCTCGAGAGCGCCCGCGCGCTCGCCGGCTCCAGCGGTGCCCGGATCACCCTCACCGAGGACATCGCCGAGGGAGTGCGGGGCGCCGACTTCGTCGCCACCGACGTCTGGGTCTCCATGGGCGAGCCGAAGGAGGTGTGGGCCGAGCGGATCACGGCCCTCGCCCCGTACGCGGTGACCATGGACGTGCTGCGCGCCACCGGCAACCCGGACGTGCGGTTCCTGCACTGCCTGCCGGCCTTCCACGACCTCGGCACCACGGTCGGGCAGCAGATCCACGACACGTACGGCCTCACCTCGCTGGAGGTGACGGACGAGGTCTTCGAGTCCGCCCACTCGGTCGTCTTCGACGAGGCGGAGAACCGGCTGCACACCATCAAGGCGGTGCTGGTCGCCACACTCGCCCGGGAAACCCTTGCCTGACCCTCCTCACCAGGCCTTATCCTGACCGGCGGCCCGGAACCACCCCTTCCGCGGCCGCCGCCGCGGCCCCACCACGGCCGCCCGCACCACCAGAATCGAGCACCACCGGCATGCCCGCTCCCCGCATCAAGTCCCCGCGTCTGCTCGTCGCCGAATCCGGCGCCGACCGCGAGGGACACGGCCTGAAGCGCACCATGGGCCTCTTCCAGCTCATCTGCTTCGGCGTCGGCGCCATCGTCGGCACCGGCATCTTCGTCGGACTGTCCGACTCGGTCGCCCAGGCCGGCCCGGCCGTCGTCGTCTCCTTCGTCCTCGCGGCCCTCACCTGCGTCTTCACCGCCTTCTCCTTCGCCGAGCTGGGCGGCGCGATCCCGGTCTCCGGCTCCTCGTACTCCTTCGCCTACGCCGGCCTCGGCGAGTCCACCGCCTTCCTCGTCGGCTGGTGCCTGCTGCTGGAGTACGGCGTGTCCATCTCGGCCGTCGCGGTCGGCTGGAGCCAGTACGTCAACGAACTGCTGCACAGCCTCACCGGCCTCCAGCTCCCGGCCGTCCTGTCCGCGGGCCCCGGCGACGGCGGCGTGATCAACCTGCCGGCCGTGATCGTCATCGCCATGGCCTCCGCGCTGCTGGTGCGCGGCGTGCGGGAGAGCGCCCGGGCGACCGCCGCCATGGCCGCGGTCAAGCTCGTGATCCTGCTCGCCTTCTGCGCCATCGGCTACAGCGCCTTCAAGGACGGCAACCTCACCCCGTTCTCCCCGGCCGGCCTCGGCGGCATCGGCGCGGGCACCACCGCCGCCTTCTTCTCGTACATCGGCTTCGACGCGATCACCACGGCCGGCGAGGAGGCGAAGAACCCGCGCCGGCACATCCCCGTCGCGATCCTGGTCTGCATGGGCATCGTGACCCTGCTGTACTGCGCGGTCGCGCTCGCCGCGATCGGCGCCATCGGCGGCGACCAGGTGGCCGGCCGGCCCGCCGCCCTGTCCTACGTCGTCAACGAGGTCACCGGCTCCACCGTCGGCGGCGGTGTCATCGCCTTCGGCGCGGTCGTCGCCATCGCCTCCGTGGTCCTCGCCGTGATGTACGGCCAGACCCGCATCCTGATGTCGATGTCCCGGGACGGCCTGATCCCGCGCGTCTTCGAGAAGGTCAGCCCGAAGACCTCCACGCCGGTCGCCGGCACGCTGATCGTCGCCGTCGTCTTCGCACTCCCGGCGGCTTTCGCCTCGCTGGACGCCGTGATGAACCTGTGCACCATCGGCACCCTCGCCATCATGGCCGTCGTCAACGTCACGGTGCTGGCCCTGCGCCGCCGCGAACCGGGCCTCGACCGCAGCTTCCGGGTGCCGCTGTACCCGGTGGCCCCGCTGCTCGGCATCGGCTTCTGTCTGTACCTGATGTGGGAGACCGGCTGGCGCACCTGGATCCAGTTCGCCGTGTTCCTCGCGGTGGGCCTCGCGGTCTACGCCCTCTACGGCCGCCGGCACTCCACGCTGGCCGGCGCCGCCCCGGCCGGGGAGGTCACGCGGGCCGGGGCCGAGCGGGAACCACAGGCAGTCTGAACCACACCGCCTTGCCCGAGGGGGTGGGGCGGTGACCGCAGGAGGAGCTCAGGGCGCGGATCAGCAGCAGTCCGCGCCCGCCCTCCTGCCACACGTCGGGTTCCTCGAGCACCGGCGCGGTCAGCCGGCCGGGCGGCTCCGGGTCCGGGTCGTGCACCTCGACCTGGCAGCCGGTCGGCCGCAACTCCACCACCAGCTCTATCGGGCCGCGCCCGGCGGTGTGCTCCACCGCGTTGGCCACCAGTTCGGCGGTCAGCAGCTCGGCCGTGTCGCAGTCGGTGACGTGCTCGACCTCGGTGAGGGCCGTGCGCACCAGGGCGCGCGCCACGGGCACCGCCGCCGCGGTGTGCGGCAGCGCGATGCGCCAGGAGGCCGATTCGGCGGGGGGTTCGTGCACGGCGAGTCCTTCATGGAGCAGGCTGTCCTGCTGTCCGACTCCAGGCATGGTACGGGCCCGGCGGTGCGTGGCCGTCGCCGGGCCGGTCGACCGCCCCGTTTCTGTCGCGTCATCGTGACGACAGTCACAAACCGGTGATAACTTCAGGGGGGAGCGCACCGTACGGCACCGTCGCCCAAGGAGGCCGCACGTCATGAGTCCCTTCACCGGCTCGGCCGCCCGCACGGGCGACTGGGAGCATCTGCGGGTGCGGATCGCCGACCAGGTGGCCACCGTCACCCTCGCCCGCCCCGAGAAACTCAACGCCCTCACCTTCGGCGCCTACGCCGATCTGCGCGACCTGCTCGCCGAGCTGTCCCGGGAGCGCTCCGTACGGGCCCTGGTGCTGGCCGGCGAGGGCCGCGGCTTCTGCTCCGGCGGCGACGTGGACGAGATCATCGGCGCCACCCTCGCCATGGACACCGCACAGCTGCTCGACTTCAACCGGATGACCGGACAGGTCGTGCGGGCGGTCCGGGAGTGCCCGTTCCCGGTGATCGCCGCGGTGCACGGGGTGGCGGCCGGCGCCGGCGCGGTCCTCGCCCTCGCGGCCGACTTCCGGGTCGCCGACCCCTCGGCCCGGTTCGCGTTCCTCTTCACCCGGGTCGGGCTGTCCGGCGGTGACATGGGCGCGGCCTATCTGCTGCCCCGGGTCGTCGGCCTCGGCCACGCCACCCGGCTGCTCATGCTGGGCGACCCGGTGCGGGCCCC
>NZ_JACBWZ010000168.1 GCF_013870595.1 Streptomyces sp. WELS2
CGCCGCCGAGGCGGACCAGGGCGCCCTGGTGGACCGGGTCGGCGCGGCCGTCTCCGACCTCACCAAGGCCACCCTGGCCGGCACCCTGCGCGCGGTCGTCCGCGAGGGCTGGGGCGACACCCTGCCCACCCGCTTCGCGGTCATCGGCATGGGCCGCTTCGGCGGGCACGAGCTGGGCTACGGCTCCGACGCCGACGTTCTGTTCGTGCACGAGCCGAGGGAGGGCGTGGCCGAGCAGGAGGCGGCGGCCGCCGCCAACCGGGTCGTCGCCGAGATGCGCCGGCTGCTCCAGCTGCCCAGCGCCGACCCGCCGCTGCTCATCGACGCCGACCTGCGCCCGGAGGGCAAGTCGGGGCCGCTGGTGCGCACCCTGAAGTCGTACGAGGCGTACTACCGCCGCTGGTCCCTGGTCTGGGAGTCACAGGCGCTGCTGCGGGCCGAGCCGGTGGCCGGCGACCCCGACCTGGGCCGGCGCTTCGTCGAGCTGATCGACCCGCTGCGCTACCCGGCCAAGGGGCTCACCGAGGACGCGGTGCGCGAGATCCGCCGGCTGAAGGCCCGGATGGAGTCCGAGCGGCTGCCGCGCGGCGCCGACCCCAAGCTGCACACGAAACTCGGCCCCGGCGGCCTGTCCGACGTGGAGTGGACGGTCCAGCTGCTCCAGCTCCGCCACGCCCACCACGAGCCCGGCCTGCGCACCACGCGCACCCGCGAGGCGCTGGCCGCCGCCCGCGCGGCCGGGCTGCTGTCCGCCGAGAACGCGGAGATACTGGACGAGGCCTGGGTGCTGGCGAGCCGGGTGCGCAACGCGGTGATGCTGGTGCGCGGCCGGGCCGGGGACACCTTCCCGACCGAGCCGCGCGAGCTGGCCGCGGTGGGCCGCTACCTCGGCTACGGCGCCGGCCACGCCGGGGACATGCTGGACGCCTACCGCCGCACCACCCGCCGTGCCCGCACGGTCGTGGAGGACCTGTTCTACGGAGACTGACCGAAGGCCCGGGTTCCCCGCGCGGCCTCACACGGACGGCGCCGACCCCCACGCCCGCCGGGCGGGCCGGGGGGCCAGCCGCGGCAGCGCGTAGGGCCGGCTGCCGTAGCAGAAACGGGCCGCCGTGAAGCCGAAGGCGAGGCAGACCATCCCGCCCACCGCGTCCAGCCAGAAGTGGTTGGCCGTGGCGACGATCACCACCAGGGTGAGCGCCGGATACAGCAGCCCCAGCACCCGCGCCCACGGCACCGACGCCAGCGCGCACACCGTCAGCCCGCACCACAGCGACCAGCCGATGTGCATCGACGGCATCGCCGCGTACTGGTTGGACATGTGCTTGAGGTCGCCGGAGGCCATCGAACCCCAGGTGTGGTGCACCATCACGGTGTCCACGAAGTGGCCGCCGCGCATCAACCGAGGGGGCGCGAGCGGGAACAGGTAGTAACCGAGCAGGGCCACACCGGTGGTCGCGAACAGCACCAGCCGGGTCGCCGCGTACCGGCCGGGATGCCACCGGTACAGCCACACCAGCACCCCGAGCGTGATGACGAAGTGCAGTGTCGCGTAGTAGTAGTTCATCCCGATGATGAGCCAAGACACCGAGTTGGCCGCTTGGTTGACCGTCTGCTCCACGCCGACGCCGATCGCGTGCTCGAACCGCCAGATCCGGTCCGCGTTGCGCAGCGCCGCGTCCCGCTGCTCGGGGACGGCGTTGCGCACCAGCGAGTACGTCCAGTAACTCACCGCGACCAGAAGGATCTCGAACCACAGCCGGGGCGGGCGCGGGCGCGGCCTGCGCGGCCGGCCCGGTCTGTCCTCGCCCGTGACGGCCCGCGGAGCGGCCACCTCCTCGCGACCGTCCGGCTCTGTCACGGTCGAGTCACTCATGGTCACAGAGTCTGCCAGAAAAGGTTGTTTCCCCGGCCGATCATCCCAAGCCCGGCTCCGCCGCGCACCTTCTGGGCCTGGCCCGGGCCACGAGACCGGACCCCGCGGCCGGGGAGCGGGCCCGGCCCCGCGGCCTACGTCGCCCGCGGACCCTGCGGGGCCGAGGCGGTCGAGCCGCGCACCACCAGCTCCGGCATGAACACGAACTCGCTGTGCGGCGCCGGGGTCCCGCCGATCTCCTCCAGCAGCGTGCGCACCGCCGCCTGTCCCATCGCCGGGACCGGCTTGCGGACCGTGGTCAGCGGCGGGTCGGTGAAGGCGATCAGCGGGGAGTCGTCGAAACCGACCACCGACACGTCCCGGGGCACCTCCAGCCCCCGCTGCCGGGCCGTGCGTATCGCGCCCAGCGCCATCATGTCGCTGGCGCAGACCACCGCCGTGCAGCCCCGCTCGATCAGCGCCGCGGCGGCGGCCTGGCCGCCCTCCAGCGTGTACAGCGAGTGCTGGATCAGCTCGCTCTCCACGGTCTGCGCGGGGAGTCCCAGCTGGTCCTGCACGGCCCGCACGAAGCCCTCGATCTTGCGCTGCACCGGCACGAACCGCTTGGGCCCGAGAGCGAGCCCGATCCGGGTGTGCCCGAGGGACGCCAGGTGGGTCACCGCGAGCGCCATCGCCGCCCGGTCGTCGGGGGAGATGAACGGCGCCTGCACCTCGGGCGAGAACCCGTCCACCAGCACGAACGGCACGCCCTGCGCCCGCAGCCGCTCATAGCGCTGCATGTCGGCGGTGGTGTCGGCGTGCAGCCCGGAGACGTAGATGATCCCGGCGACCCCGCGGTCCACCAGCATCTCGGTCAGCTCGTCCTCGGTCGACCCGCCCGGGGTCTGCGTGGCGAGCACCGGGGTGTAGCCCTGGCGGGTCAGCGCCTGGCCGATGACCTGCGCCAGGGCCGGGAATATCGGGTTCTCCAGCTCGGGCGTGATCAGCCCGACCAGGCCCTCGCTGCGCTGCCGCAGCCGTACCGGGCGCTCGTAGCCCAGGACGTCCAGGGCGGCGAGCACGGACTGGCGGGTGGTGGCGGCGACGCCCGGTTTCCCGTTGAGGACCCGGCTGACGGTCGCTTCGCTCACCCCCGCCTGCGCAGCGATGTCGGCAAGCCGTGTGGTCACGCCACTGGACTGTACCGGTCGGCCCCGCCCTTGCACACCGGCCGGACGCCGGGCGCGGGTGGCCGAACGGCCGGCCGTGGGTTGCTGCCTCATCGCGGCTCCCTCGAATCATGGTGGCAAGAGCTTGCAGAGTCTTGCACAAGTGTCCATCGGCCGCCGAGCGGTTACGAGTGGGTAACCATCGTGTTCCCTTGCACTTTTTTTCTGCAAGGTCTTTCGCCGCGCTTACATCGCTGTTACGTTCCCTGTCGCCCGGCCGCGGCAACGGCGCAGTCGGCAAGTCGCAAGGGGCGGACGGGACCGCCCCCTGTACCAATCGGGCTTTAACCCTCAAGGAGAACTCATGCGGCGTGGCATAGCGGCCTCCGCGCTGGTGGCGTCCCTCGCCCTCACGGCGACGGCGTGCGGCGGGAGCGACGGCGACGGCGGGAAGTCGGACGGCCCGGTCACCATCACCTGGTGGGACACCTCCAACGCCACCAACGAGGCGCCGACGTACCAGGCCCTGGTGAAGCAGTTCGAGGCCGCGCACAAGGACATCAAGGTCAAGTACGTCAACGTGCCCTTCGACCAGGCGCAGAACAAGTTCGACACCGCGGCCGGCGCCACCGGCGCCCCGGACGTGCTGCGCTCCGAGGTGGGCTGGACCCCGGCCTTCGCCAAGAAGGGCTTCTTCGTGCCGCTGGACGGCACCGAGGCCCTCGCCGACCAGGCCAAGTTCCAGCCGAGCCTGATCAAGCAGGCCCAGTACGAGGGCAAGACCTACGGCGTGCCCCTGGTCACCGACACCCTCGCGCTGGTCTACAACAAGGCGCTGTTCGAGAAGGCCGGCATCACCGAGGCCCCCAAGACCTGGGACGAGCTGAAGGCCGCCGCCGCGAAGATCAAGGACAAGACCGGGGTCGACGGCTACTGGGGCTCCACCCAGGCCTACTACGCCCAGCCCTTCCTCTACGGCGAGGGCACCGACACCGTCGACGTCGCCGCCAAGAAGATCACCGTGGACTCGGCCGCCGCGCGGAAGGGCTACGGCACCTGGCAGAGCCTGTTCTCCGGCAAGGGCCTGCACAAGGCCGACACCACCGCCGACGCCTACGCCCACATCCAGGACGCGTTCGTCAACGGCAAGGTCGCCGCGATCATCCAGGGCCCCTGGGAGATCACGAACTTCTACAAGGGCAGCGCCTTCCAGGACAAGAAGAACCTGGGCATCGCCACCGTCCCGGCCGGCTCCGCCGGCAAGGCGGGCGCCCCGACCGGCGGCCACAACCTGTCGGTCTACGCCGGCTCGGACAAGGCCCACCAGGAAGCGGCCCTGAAGTTCGTGAACTTCATGACCTCCGCGCAGGCGCAGGAGACCGTCGCCCTGAAGAACTCCACCCTGCCCACCCGCTCCGACGCCTACACCGCGAGGGTCAAGGCCGACCCGGGCATCGCCGGCTACCAGGGCGTCCTGGCCGCCGCCCAGCCCCGCCCGGCACTGCCCGAGTACAGCTCCCTGTGGGTCCCGCTCGACACCGAGCTGGCCAAGGTCGCCGGCGGCAAGGAGTCGCTGGACAAGGGCCTGGGCAACGCCGAGCTGGCCATCTCCAAGCTGGTGGACGGCTTCGGCAAGTGAGCCCGGGTGGCCGCCGGCCGCTCCCGCCGCCCGCGGGGGAGGATCCGGCGGCCACCGCCCCGCGCCCAGCCCAACCCCTGATCCTTTGAAGGTGTCGAACCATGACAGTCGCCATCGACCGCGCCACCGGCAAGCGCCGCGGTGACCGCGCGCCTCGTCCCGGGCTGGGGCAGCGCGTCAAGAACGGCTTCCAGAAGTACTGGTACGCCTACGCGATGATCGCCCCGGTGGTCGTCGTGCTCGGCGTCCTCGTCGGCTACCCGCTCGTGCGGGGCTTCTACCTCACCCTCACCGACGCCAACAGCCTCAACTCGGCGCGCACGATCGGCGTCAACCACATCGACGCCACGTACAAGTTCGTCGGCCTCGACAACTACCGGGACATCCTGTTCGGCCCGACGGCCTACGACCGGTTCTGGTCGCACTTCCTGTGGACCGTCTTCTGGACGGTCGCCTGTGTCACCCTGCACTACGCCTTCGGCCTCGGCCTCGCGCTCATGCTGCAGCAGAAGCTGCGCGGCCGCACCGTCTACCGGCTGCTGCTCGTCCTGCCCTGGGCCGTGCCGACCTTCGTCACCGTCTTCTCCTGGCGGATCATGCTCGCCGACTCCGGCGCGCTCAACCAGCTCCTCGGCGCCCTCCACCTGCCCCAGCCGGAGTGGCTGGAGGACACCTTCTGGCAGCGGTTCGCCGCGATCATGGTGAACACCTGGTGCGGTGTGCCGTTCATGATGCTCTCGCTGCTCGGCGGGCTGCAGTCCATCGACTCCACGCTCTACGAGGCCGCCGAGATGGACGGCGCGAGCGCCTGGCAGCGCTTCCGCCACGTCACCCTGCCCGGGCTGCGCGCGGTCAGCTCCACCGTGGTCCTGCTCGGCATCATCTGGACCTTCAACCAGTTCGTCATCATCTTCCTGCTGTTCGGCAAGAACTCCGCCCCGGACGCCCAGATCCTCGTCACCTGGGCCTACCAGCTGGGCTTCGGCCAGCAGCCGCGCGACTTCGCCCAGTCCGCCGCCTACGGCGTGCTGCTGCTGTCGATCCTCACCGTCTTCACCTCCTTCTACTTCCGCTGGCTGAAGCGCAATGACCAGCTCGCCGTCTGACGCCGCAGGAGCCGCCGCCATGAGCACCACGACCCTGGACACCACCGAGACCGCTCCGGCCCCCGCCGCCGTGCCCGCTCGCCGCACCCGCCGGCGCGGCGAGCGCGGACCGCTCGGCACCGCCCTGCTGCACGGCGGCCTCGCCCTGGCGAGCCTGATCGCCCTCGCCCCGGTGGCCTGGCTGTGCTACCTGTCCCTCGGCCCGGACAAGGACGACTACCTCCACCCGGGCGGCATCGCCGGCAAGCTGACCTTCTCCAACTACGACTTCGTGCTCCGGCACACCGGCTTCTTCGACTGGTTCGAGTCGACGCTGATCGTGGCCCTCGGCACCACCGTCATCGGTGTCCTCGTCGCCGCCACCACCGGCTACGCGGTCTCCCGGATGCGCTTTCCCGGCTACAAGCCGCTGATGTGGGTCCTGCTGCTCACCCAGGCCTTCCCGATCGCCATCCTGATCGTGCCGATGTACGAGATCTTCAGCGAGCTCGGCCTCATCGACACCTACTGGGCGCTGATCGCCATCAACTGCTCCACCGCCGTGCCCTACAGCGCCTGGCTGCTCAAGGGATACTTCGACACCATCCCGTTCGAGATCGACGAGGCCGGCCGGGTGGACGGGCTCACCCCCTTCGGCACCTTCTTCCGGCTGATCCTGCCGCTGGCCCGCCCGGGCCTGGCCGTGGCCGCGTTCTACACCTTCATCACCGCCGTCGGCGAGGTCGCCTTCGCGACGACCTTCCTGCTGGACGACTCCAAGTACACCTTCGCCGTCGGTCTGCAGACCTTCGTCAGCGAGCACGACGCCCAGTGGAACTACATGGCCGCCACCGCGGTGCTGATCGCGATACCGGTGACGGTGTTCTTCTACCTCGTGCAGAAGAACCTGGTCACCGGCCTCACCGCCGGCGGCACCAAGGGCTGACGCCCGCACCAGGCCAGGCGGGCCGCGGTGGCCCATCCGACCCCGCTGTCACCGCGGCCCGCCTCGCACCCCGGCAACCCGACGACCGCCCACCATGCCCCAGTTACGTATCAAGGACGCCATGAGCCAGCAGCACTCCGCCGCACCGGCCCGCCACCTCGCCACCGTCTCCGTCGGCGACCGCCGCGACTGGTGGCGCGACGCGGTCATCTACCAGGTCTACCCGCGCAGCTTCGCCGACGGCAACGGCGACGGCATGGGCGACCTGGAGGGCGTACGCTCCCGCCTGCCGTACCTGCGCGACCTCGGTGTGGACGCGGTGTGGCTGAGCCCCTTCTACGCCTCCCCGCAGGCCGACGCCGGCTACGACGTCGCCGACTACCGTGCCGTCGACCCGATGTTCGGCTCCCTGCTGGACGCCGACGCGCTGATCCGCGACGCCCACGAGTACGGTCTGCGCGTCATCGTGGACCTGGTCCCCAACCACTCCTCCGACCGGCACGAGTGGTTCAAGCGCGCCCTCGCCGAGGGCCCCGGCTCACCGCTGCGCGAGCGCTACCACTTCCGCCCCGGCAAGGGGGAGAACGGCGAACTGCCGCCCAACGACTGGGAGTCCATCTTCGGCGGCCCGGCCTGGACCCGGGTCACCGAGCCCGACGGCACCCCGGGCGAGTGGTACCTGCACCTGTTCGCCCCCGAGCAGCCCGACTTCAACTGGGACCACCCGGCCGTCGGCGACGAGTTCCGCTCGATCCTGCGCTTCTGGCTGGACATGGGCGTCGACGGCTTCCGTATCGACGTCGCCCACGGCCTGGTCAAGGCCCCGGGACTGCCCGACCTCGGCGCCCACGACCAGGTCAAACTGCTGGGCAACGACGTCATGCCGTTCTTCGACCAGGACGGCGTGCACGCCATCTACCGCCAGTGGCGCCGCATCCTCGACGAGTACTCGGGTGACCGCATCTTCGTCGCCGAGGCGTGGACCCCGACCGTCGAGCGCACCGCGAACTACGTCCGCCCCGACGAACTCCACCAGGCGTTCAACTTCCAGTACCTGGCGACGGCGTGGGACGCGAAGGAGCTGCGGTCGGTCGTCGACCGCACCCTGGACGCGATGCGCCCCGTCGGCGCCCCCGCCACCTGGGTGCTGTCCAACCACGACGTCACCCGGCACGCCACCCGCTTCGCCAACCCGCCCGGCCTCGGCACCCAGATCCGCACGGCCGGCGACCGCGAGCTGGGCCTGCGCCGCGCCCGCGCCGCCACCCTGCTGATGCTCGCCCTGCCCGGCTCGGCCTACCTCTACCAGGGCGAGGAACTGGGCCTGCCGGACGTCGTGGACCTGCCCGACGAGGTGCGCCAGGACCCGGCGTACTTCCGGGGCGCGGGCCAGGACGGCTTCCGGGACGGCTGCCGGGTGCCGATCCCGTGGACCCGTACGGGCTCCTCCTACGGCTTCGGCGACGGCGGCAGCTGGCTGCCCCAGCCGCCGGTCTGGGCCGAGCTGAGCGTGGAGGCGCAGACCGGGGTCCCCGGCTCCACGCTGGAGCTGTACCGGTCGGCGCTGCGGATCCGCCGGGAGCGGCCGGACCTGGGCGCGGGCGAGTCGGTGGAGTGGCTGCGCGCGCCGGAGGGCGTCCTGGCCTTCCGGCGGGGCGACTTCGTGTGCGTGGCCAACACCGCCGGCGAGTCCGTGACGATCCCCTCCTACGGCCGGGTGCTGCTCGCCAGCGCCGAGGTCACCGAGACGGACGGCCAGACGAAGGTGCCCGCCGACACCACGCTCTGGTGGGCCGCGGAGCGCTGACGCCCGTACCGGCGGGGCGCCCTGACGGCCCGTCGGAAAGCCGTCCCGCATCACCTCCCCGACGGCCCGCCGCCTTCCGGGCGGCGGGCCTTTGCCCTCTGCGTCACCGCAAGCCGGCTGAAAAGTTTCAGCAATCGCTTCAGCACCCCACTGCCTTCAACGTCGAAGGAACCCCACATGGCACGCAGAACGCTCGCCACGGCGGCCGCCCTCGCCGCCGCCTTGTTTGGCATGACCCCGACGACCGCCGAGGCCGCCCCGCCCGGCACCAAGGATGTCACCGCCGTCCTCTTCGAGTGGAACTACGCCTCCGTGGCCAGGGAGTGCACCACCGCTCTCGGCCCGGCCGGCTACGGATACGTCCAGGTCTCCCCGCCCGCCGAGCACATACAGGGCGCCCAGTGGTGGACCTCGTACCAGCCGGTGTCGTACAGGATCGCCGGCCGGCTCGGCGACCGCACGGCGTTCCGGAACATGGTCGACACCTGCCACGCGGCCGGGGTGAAGGTCGTCGCCGACGCCGTCGTCAACCACATGTCGGCCGGCTTGGGCACCGGCACCGGCGGCTCGCCGTACACCAAGTACGACTACCCGGGCCTGTACTCGGTGTACGACTTCGACGACTGCACCGCCCAGGTCTCGGACTACTCCGACCGCTGGAACGTCCAGCACTGCGAACTCGTCGGCCTGGCCGACCTGGACACCGGCGAGGAATACGTCCGCAAGACGATCGCCGGCTATCTGAACGACCTGCTGAGCCTGGGCGTGGACGGCTTCCGGATCGACGCGGCCAAGCACATACCGGCCGCGGACCTGGCGGACATCAAGAGCCGGCTGACCAACCCGTCCGTCTACTGGAAGCAGGAGGTCGTCTACGGCGCGGGCGAGGCCGTCCAGGCCTCCGAGTACACCGGCAACGGAGACGTCCAGGAATTCCGCTACGCCTACGACCTCAAGCGGGTCTTCACCGCCGAGAAGCTCGCGTACCTGAAGAACTACGGCGAGGGCTGGGGCTACCTGAGCGGCTCGGTCGCGGGCGTCTTCGTCGACAACCACGACACCGAGCGCAACGGCAGCACGCTCAACTACAAGAGCGGGGCGGACTACACCCTGGCCAACGTCTTCATGCTGGCCTGGCCGTACGGCGCCCCGGACGTCAACTCCGGCTACGAGTGGTCGGACGCCGACGCCGGCCCGCCGAACGGCGGCCGGGTCGACGCCTGCTGGCAAAACGGCTGGAAGTGCCAGCACGCCTGGCCGGAGATCAAGTCCATGGTCGCCTTCCGCAACGCGACCCGGGGCCAGGCGGTCACGAACTGGTGGGACAACGGCGGCAACTGGATCGCCTTCGGCCGGGGCACCAAGGGCTACGCGGCCGTCAACCACGAGCCCGGCAGCATGACCCGCACCTACCAGACCTCCCTGCCCGCCGGAACGTACTGCGACGTCCAGGGCAACAGGCCGGTGACCGTGGACTCCAGCGGCCGGTTCACCGCCACCCTGGCCGCCGACACCGCCCTGGCGCTCTACGCCGGCAAGCCGAACTGCTGAGGAGCCACCCCAGT
>NZ_JACBWZ010000169.1 GCF_013870595.1 Streptomyces sp. WELS2
GGGCCGCGCGGTGCGCCGGTTCGGCGGTACGACGAGGGTGACCTGCTCGTCGTAGACCCCGCGCAACTCGGCGGCCAGCCGGTGCGCGAGCCCGTCGTCACCGCACACCACCATGTGCGCCTGCGGGACCCCCGGTCCCCCCTGATACGGAACGCTCGCCACGAGGGGAAAGAGTGGCCGAAGCCGGACCCCGGTTCCAGGCGGCTAGCGGACCTCGCCCGCCGCCGCCTCGAAGTCGAAGCGGGCCAGGTCGCGCAGCCACACCTCCGCGTTGCCGTCCGAGGGGGCGCGCCAGTCGCCGCGCGGGGAGAGCGAGCCGCCGGCCGAGACCTTGGGCCCGTTCGGCATCGCCGAGCGCTTGAACTGCGAGAACGCGAAGAAGCGGCGGCAGAACACCTCCAGCCAGTGCCGGATCTCCGTTAGGTCGTACGCCACCCGCTTGGCCTCGGGGAAGCCGGGCGGCCAGGCGCCGGCCTGCGCATCGTGCCAGGCGTGCCAGGCCAGGAAGGCGATCTTCGAGGGCCGGAAGCCGTAGCGCAGCACCTGGAAGAGGGTGAAGTCGTGCAGCGCGTACGGGCCGATCTTGGACTCGGTGGACTGGAGCTCCTCGCCCGGCACCAGCTCCGGGCTGATCTCGGTGTCCAGGATCGCGGACAGCACCTTGCCGGTCTCGTCGTCGAACTGGCCGCTGGCGACGACCCAGCGGATCAGGTGCTGGATGAAGGTCTTCGGCACGCCGGAGTTGACGTTGTAGTGGCTCATCTGGTCGCCGACGCCGTACGTGGACCAGCCGAGCGCCAGCTCGGAGAGGTCGCCGGTGCCCAGCACGATGCCGCCGCGCTGGTTGGCCAGCCGGAACAGGTAGTCGGTGCGTAGGCCCGCCTGGACGTTCTCGAAGGTGACGTCGTAGACCGGCTCGCCGGCGGCGAAGGGGTGGCCGATCTCCTTCAGCATCAGCCGGGCGGTCGGCGTGATGTCCAGCTCGGCGGCGGTGACACCGAGGGCGCGCATCAGCTTGTGCGCGTTGTCCTTGGTGTGGTCGCTGGTGGCGAAGCCGGGCAGGGTGAAGGCCAGGATGTCGCTGCGGGGACGGCCCGCGCGGTCCATCGCCCGGGCGGCGACGATCAGCGCGTGTGTGGAGTCCAGGCCGCCGGAGACGCCGATGACGATCTTGGGCCCGCCGATCGCCGCGAGCCGCTGCTGGAGTCCGGCGACCTGGATGTTGTACGCCTCGTAGCAGTCCAGGGCGAGCCGTTCGGGGTCGGCGGGCACGAACGGGAACCGCTCGACGCGGCGGCGCAGCCCGAGGTCGGTGCGCGGCGGGTCCAGCTCGAAGGAGACGGTCCGGAAGTCGCCGGTGCGGGCGGCGTGCGTCCGGCGGTTGTCGTCGAAGGTGCCCATCCGGTGGCGTTCCTGCCGCAGCAGGTCGAGGTCGACGTCGGCGACGGTGCACTGGTCACCGAGCGGGAAGCGGTCGGACTCGGCGAGCAGCACCCCGTTCTCGTAGATCATGGTCTGTCCGTCCCAGGACAGGTCGGTGGTGGACTCGCCGAGGCCGGCCGCCGCGTAGACGTAGGCGGCCAGGCAGCGGGAGGACGCCGAGCGGCACAGCAGCGCGCGGTCCTCGGCCCGGCCGACGGTGATGGGGCTGCCGGAGAGGTTGACCAGCACGGTGGCCCCGGCGAGGGCGGCCTCAGCGCTGGGCGGCACCGGCACCCACATGTCCTCGCAGATCTCGGTGTGCAGCACCAGCCCGGGCACGTCCTCGGCCGCGAACAGCAGGTCCACCCCGAACGGCACCTCGGCACCGGCGACACGGATGGTGCCGCCCCGCTCGTCGTGGCCGTCGGCGATCTGCCGGCGTTCGTAGAACTCGCGGTAGTTCGGCGGGTACGACTTCGGCACGACGCCGAGGACGCGGCCCCGGTGGACGATCACCGCGCAGTTGTAGATCCGGTGCCGGTGGCGCAGCGGGGCGCCGACGACCAGGACGGGCAGCAGCTCGGCCGAGCCGGCGACGACCGTGTGGAGCGCCGTCTCGACCTGGTCGAGCAGCGCGTCCTGGAGGAGCAGGTCCTCGATGGAGTAGCCGGTCAGGCCCAGCTCGGGGAAGACGGCGACGGCGACGCCCTCGTCCGCGCACCGGCGGGCCTGGCGCAGGACCGCCTCGGCGTTGGCGTGCGGGTCGGCGATGACGGTGTGGCCCGTGCACGCGGCGATGCGCGCGAAGCCGTGGCTGTACAGCGACCAGAAGTTCAACGGGGCTTCCTTCATGATTCAACAGACCGCACTGACGAAGCGAATCTCCTCCTGAGGGAAGCCTAGATCCCGGCCGCACGCAGCCCGGGACCCGGCCGCGTACTCGGGGTACTCGGGCACGTACCCGGACGCGGCTGAGTAGGCGCGCTCTGTGCGCGGGCGGCGCGCGGCGCGACGGTGGGGGCATGCGAAAAGCAGCAGGCGAACGTACGCGCACCGCCCTCAGGATGCTGCCGGTCCTCGCGCCCGCCGTGGTCGCGCCCCTGGCGTGGGCCGGCTGGCTGGGCTGGGACCAGCAGCGGGACGTCCACCCCGACGGCACGACGACCGGCCCGTACCAGCCCTGGCAGGTGATCGGGCCGGCCCTGACCCAGCTGGCGCCGGTCTACTGGGCCACCGCCCGCCGCCACCCCCTCGCCGCCGTCCTCGGCACCTCGGCCGGCCTGACCGCCGCCGCGTACTACGACTGGTCCGACGACGCCGGCGGGCTGTTCGTGATCGGCGTGGGCCTGGTGGCGCTCGGCAGCCTCGCCGCGACCGCCGCCGTGACGGGAGCGATCGGTCTCGCACGCCGCGCCCTCACCGGCGGCGGGCCACCCACGGTCGGGCACCTGCCGTAGGCGGCCGTGGTCGGGCAGGCACTAGCACAGTCCTGCCGTCCATGGAGGAGAAACAGGAGGAATCCGAAGAAATGATTTCTCCGCTGCTAGCTTTTTCGGGCAGTCACATCAGCGGACTCCAGCTCCTCACCTTCGCCCCGCGGGCGGTGGGCGGCAACGCCGGCAGTCAGGGCCGGTACGTCTCGGAAGCGCGGTCGAGCGTGCTGATGCCGTCTCGGACACATCGGGCCTCGGCCCGGGCCGGCCGAGGGGGAGAACGGAGAACAGCGTGACCGATCTCCCCGGACCACCACGGCGTCCGGGTGCATGCCCGGACGGACACCGGGACGAAGATCGGAGTACACCTGATGGAGCCCTTTTCCG
The DNA here is from genome assembly GCF_013870595.1 of Streptomyces sp. WELS2. Classification (GTDB taxonomy): domain Bacteria; phylum Actinomycetota; class Actinomycetes; order Streptomycetales; family Streptomycetaceae; genus Streptomyces. Next base: position 3,243 of record NZ_JACBWZ010000169.1, read on the forward strand.
GTGTGGGCGAGACCGTGCTGCCCCGCCCCGTCGAAGCGCTGCCCACGCCCGCGCTGGCGCCCGCGACACGCAAACTGGCCGACAAACTCATCGAGCGCTTCGCCATGGGCGAGTCCGCCGCGGTGGCCCTCGCGCAGGCCGTCGTCGACCCGTCCGCCGCGCGCCAGGCAGCGGAGTCGCCCGAGCGGCTGCGGGTGCCCGGCGGCGAGATCCTGGCGATCCGGGCCGAGGTGTGGACACGCAACGTCATCCCGGATCCGCGAAACCCCCGGATCTCCCCCTCGCGACGGCACCCCGCCTCGAATCTGGTCGGCACCAGCGAGAGCACGCGCTTCCGCCCGCTGGCCGAGCCCGCCGCCGCGCCGGCAGGCCGTCCGGAACTCGTCCAGCGGCTCGCCAACCAGGAACACCTGGCGTGGGCGGCCCAGCTGGCCAAGGAGTACGTGCTCGACCACAACGACTGGCGGGAGTCGCTGCGGCACCAGGGCGTGATGACCGAGGTGTGGCTCGCCGCCACGGCCTTCCAGCACGAGGACGGCACCCCCGGCGTCACGGTGCCGGTCACGGTGGAGGGATCGAGCCGTGTGACCTGTGCGCACGAACTGCTCGACCTGAGGTCCGCCGACGTTCCCTACATCCGGGACACCACGAAGCTGCGCTCCCACATCCGCAAGCTCAACGAGGCGATCACGACCGCCGGTGACCCGGCGCAGATCGACCCCGCGGTGGCGGTCAAGGTGCGCTGCGAGCGGCTCCCGGCACTGCTGCTCGTCGGTTTCGAGCCGCACGACGGCGCCACCACCGACTTCAGCGTGGCGGTGAAGTCGCTGGTCGCGCTGCGGCACGTCGACCCTCCCAAGCCCTGGGGCGAAGCGGCGGAGAACGAGGCCCTCGCCGACGCCGTGGTGGACGAGATCGAGCGACGCAAGCTGATCACTCGCGTCAAGGCGGACTGGCTGCGCGGTGCCCTCACCCCCGACCAGGCCAGGGCCGCCGGGTTCAACGACGATCCGTCCGTGCGGGCCGCGGCGATCGTCCGGCTCTTCGCCGAGCGCGACCCGAAGATCCACGCAGCCGTGCGGATCGCCATCACCGGACAGAGCACCCGCAAGAACATCACCACCAAGCTGCTGCTCGACGTGGCTTCCTCCTTGGTCATGCGCTCGGTCCCGGAGGATGACGCGCGCAAGCGGGAGCGGATGCGGAAGTACCTGAAGTCGGCGTTCCCGGGCGAGCTGGCCAAGGACTGGCAGGCCACCTTCCGCGGGACGGAGGAACTGGCCCAGGCCGCGCTCACGGAGGTGACACAGGGCGAGCCCGGTGTGGCGACCAGGGAACTCGCGGCCCGCAGTGCCTACCCCCTGGTGATCAACGGCCAGCTCACGGGCGACCGTGGCACGCAGAACAACGACCAGCCCGACCGCCGCCATCCGGGCGAGGTCATCGACCGCATGCGCAGCACCCCGCACGGCGTGCACCAGTTGAAGCAGACGCTCCTCGATTCCACGGCGGGCCGCAGGGCCCGCAAGGTCGACGAGACGGGAAAGGTCATGCAGAACGACGACGGCCGCGACATCCTCGTCACCGACGCGGACCTGCGTCGGACCTTCCCGCCGGCCGGCGAGGGCCCCTCGCCCACACCGGCTCCCCGGAACACGGCCGAGATCCTGGGGAACGCCCTGCACGACCTCGCCACCTCGATCCATGCCGTCGCGAGCGCGGTCAAGGCCGTCGAGGCGGTCAGGAGCGACGACGGGACCCGTGCCATCGATTCGCTAGGCGCCGACCGGGCCGACTGCGAGGCATGGCGGACCGTTTTGCAGGACGTCCTGTTCAAACTGCCCGTCTGGCAGCAGCGGAGCGTCCAGCGGCACGGGATCCTCACCGAGGACCCGTTCGACCTCGACGCGGACTCGGAGGACGCCGGCATGGACCTGGACGGCGGTGACGAGGAGCTGGACGCCGGTGAGGGGGCGGAACCGGACGGCGGGGATCAGCCCGACGGTCCGTCGGCCGGCGTGTAGCGCCTGCCGGGGCGGTGGCCGGTGCGCCGGCCACCGCCGGTACAAAGGGCGAGTGCCTCCGCGCCCCGGCCCCGGCGCGGTTCGCCGCGGCCTGTGCGCCGTACACCCCGGCTGACGCGGCTCTCCGGGATCACCGGCTACGGGGACTTCCTGTTCCTGGGAGAGCCGGTCGAGGACGAGGTGTCGTGGCACAGGGCGACGAAGGAGGGTGCCGGGGACGTCCTCGGGGACGTGCGCGCCGCACTGGCCGCCGTCGCCGGCTGGAGGGCCGAGGAGCTGAAGGGCGTCCTGCTCGCCGTGGGGGAGAGGCACGGGCCGAGGCTGGGCAAGGCCCAGGCGCCGGTCCGGGTCGCGGTCACCGGGCGCGCGGTCGGGCTGCCGCTGTTCGAGTCCATGGAGCTGCTCGGCCGGGACCGGGTGCCGGCGCGGCTGGACACCGCGATCCGGAGACTGGCGGGGCGGGGTGCGCCGGGGTAGGGCGGGTCAGGCCTGCTCGCCGAGTTGGGTCAGGCGGGCGCGCAGGTGGGCGTTCTCCTGTTCCAGGGCGTCCAGGCGGGCGCGGACGGGGCGCAGGGCGGTCTCCAGCTCCTGCTCGGAGTAGCGCGGGGTGATGTGCTGGTGGCAGTTCCAGTCGAAGCCCTCGACCTCGACGATCATCAGGCGCTCCACCTTGCCGTCGGTGCGCGGTTCGCCGAGCCGTTCGGTGAGGGCGGGGTCCTCGTCGAGCCCCTGGGTGCGGGCCCGGCCCAGCAGCTTCAGGCGGGCCTGCCGGGCGTAGTCCATGAAGAACAGCGCGACCCGGCCGTCGGCCCGCAGATTGCCGGTGGTGATGTACTGCCGGTTGCCGCGCACCTCCGCCCAGGCCAGCCGCCGCCCGTCCAGGACGTGCACGAAACCGGCGGGGCCGCCGCGGAACTGGATGTAGGGCCAGCCGGTCCCGCCCGTGCTGGCCAGGTAGAACCCGTCCCGGGTGGTGAGGAACGCGGCCTCGTCGGGGCCGAGTTCGTCCGGGCCGGTGTCGGGCTGGGCGAGGGCGCGCACTCCCAAGAGCCCGCTGCCCTGCTCCTCCTGGACGCGGCGCACGCTGTCCGTGTAGGCGAGGTGTGCGAACCGTCCCATCTAGCGTCCCGCCTCCCCGTCGTCCGCGGCCGTGCCCGCTCGCGTGGCCGGCGTGGCGCCCAGGATGGAGGTGAGCAGGCCGGGGAAGCGCCGCTCCAGTTCCTCGCCACGGACCCGGCTGACCCGGGTGTTGCCCCGCAGATGGGTCTCGACGAGGCCGCTCTCGCGCAGGGTGCGCAGATGGTGGGAGACGGTGGAGCGCGCGACCGGCAGCTCCAGCGCGCCGCAGGGCGCCTCGCCGACGGTGTCGAGCAGCCGCACGATCCGGAGCCGCACCGGGTCCGCGAGGGCTTGCAGCACGGTGCCGATCTCCACCGTGGCGAGGTCCGGCTGCGGCAGCCGGGTCTCCTCCGTCGTTCGCATCCTGCCTCCAGGCTCTTCCCGCCTCGCGCGGCCCGGCGGCACCGGGGCGAGGGAGACGAGGTCGCGCGGCCTTGGCGTGGTCGCACAACTATGACGATGTCGCTCGACATCTACGATACACATCGAACCTCTATTACGATCGGCATCGACATTCCCGATGTCCATCGAAACTCAGGTGCTTCCATGACCCCTCCCGCCGCACAGCAGGGGCGCGCCTGGCGGACCCACGCCTGTGTGCTCGCGCTCGGCACGTTCGCCGTCGGCACCGACGCCTTCGTCATCGCCGGGCTGCTGCCCGGCATCAGTGACTCCCTCGACGTCTCCGTGGGCGCGGCGGGCCAGCTCGTCAGCGTCTTCTCGTTGGCCTACGCCCTGCTCTCCCCGGTGCTCGCCGCCCTCACCGCCCGCTGGTCGCGCCGTACGGTGCTGATCACGGGGCTCGGCGTGTTCGCCGTCGGCAACGTGGTGACCGCCCTCGCCCCCGACTACGCGCCGGTCCTGGCGGCCCGGGTGATCGCCGCGGCCGGCGCCGCGATGTTCACCCCCAACGCGGGCGCGACCGCGGCGACCCTGGCCGGACCCGAGCACCGGGGCCGGGCGATCGCCATCGTCACCGTGGGGCTGACCGCCTCGCTCGCGCTGGGCGCGCCGCTCGGCACCGTCATCGGCGAGGCGTGGGGCTGGCAGGCCACCATGTGGTTCGTCACCGCGCTCGCCCTGGTGGTGGCCCCGGTCATCGCCCTGCGGCTGCCCGACGTGACCCTCGGCGGCCCGGCCCGGCTGCGCCGGCGTCTCGCCCCGCTCGCCGACCGCAAGGTGGCCGTGGTGCTGGCCGGCACGCTGGTCGCGTTCACCGGCATCTACCTGCCGTACACGTACATCAGCGCCGTCTTCGAGCCCGCCACCGGCGGGGACGGCGGCAAGGTGGCCGTGCTGCTGCTGGTCTTCGGGCTGACGGGGACGGCCGGCAACCTCACCGCGGGCCGGCTCGCCGACCGCAAGGGGCCGCGTGCGGTCGTCATCGGCGCGACGCTCCTGCTCGCGGTGGTGTTCGCGGCCATGGCCGGGGCCCGCTCCGCCTACCCGGCGGCCGTCGCGCTGACGGCGGTGTGCGGCATCGCCTCCTGGTCGGTGACCGCGCCGCAGCAGCAGCGCGTCATGGCGCTGGCCGGCCCCGGCGGCGAACCGCTGGCCGTCTCCCTCAACGCCGCCGTGATGTACCTGGCGATCTCGCTGTCCAGCGCGCTGGGCGCCGGGATCCTAGGCGCGGCGGGTGCCGTGTGGATCACCTGGGCGGGCGCCGCCTTCGCCGTGGCGGCCGCGCTGGTCACGGCCGCCGCCGCCCGCACCGAGCGGGCCGGTGGTATCCGGTGCCGCTCGGGGGCGGAAGCCGTGGTCCTACGTCGGAAGGCGTAGAACTAAACAAGCGTTGATTTTTCCTGCGGGCGGGCGTAGCGTCGTCAACGCCCCTTGTTGCAAAGGGAGTCGGCGAGTGCCCCGGCCGTGCGCAGGTACGACACGCCCTGCGCGACCCCCGTCGGCCGGGGTTCACCCGCCCTCCCTCCACACGCCCGTGGACGGACGAAAGGCTGAGGGATGATCCTGGTGACCGGTGCGACCGGCAACGTCGGCCGGAACCTGGTGCGCGAACTGCTGGACGCGGAAGCGCCGGTACGGGCGCTCACCCGTGACCCGCGGCGCGCCGGCCTGCCGGACGGAGTCGACGTGGCCCAGGGCGACCTGACCGACGCCGAGTCCCTCGCCGCCGCGCTGAACGGCGTGGAGCGGGCGTTCCTCTTCCCCGTGCACGGCCGGCTGGGAGCGTTCCTGGACGCCGCGACCCGGGCGGGGCTGAAGCAGGTGGTGCTGCTGTCCTCGCAGTCGGTGGTGGACGACCACCTGAGCCGGGAGCGGATGGGCAGGCTCAACGCGGCCGACGAGCAGGCCGTCATCGCCTCCGGTGTGCCATGGACGTTCCTGCGCCCCGGCCCGTTCATGGTCAACGACCTGCCGTGGGCGTGGGGCATCAAGGCGGAGGGCGTGGTCCGCGCGGCGTACCGCGAGGCCGCCACCGCGCCCGTCGACGAGCGGGACATCGCCGCCGTGGCCGCCCGCGCCCTGCTGGACGAGGAACACCTGGGCCGGGCGTACGAGTTGACCGGTCCCCAGTCGCTGACGCAGGTCGAGCGGGTACGGATCCTCGGTGAGGTGCTCGGCAGGGAGCTGCGCTTCGAGGAGCTGACGCCGGAGGCGGCGCGGGAGCGGATGACCCGGCACCTGGAACCGGAGACGGTGGACTCCCTGCTGCGCATGTTCGCCCGCCAGTCGGGTGCGACGGTGCCGGTGTCCACGGCGGTGCGGGACGTCACCGGCCGTCCGGCGCACACCTACGCCGAGTGGGCGGCCCACCACGCCGGTGACTTCGGGTGACGGCAGGCCGTACGCGGGCCGGTGCCACCGGCGCGGAACCGGAGCGCAAGGGCGAGCGCACGCGCCGGCGGATCATGGAGGCCGCGCGCCGCAAGTTCGCCGAGGTCGGCTACGAACGCGCCACGATCCGGGCCATCGCCGCCGAGGCGGGCGTCGACAAGGCGTCCGTCATCCAGTACTTCGGCACCAAGCAGGAACTCTTCCGCGAGGCGGTCAGCTGGCACGTCCCGATCGAGGAGCTGACGACCCCGGACCCGGCCCGCACGGTCGACAACTACCTCCGCGCCATGCTGAGCAGCTGGGCGGCCGACCCGGACAGCCCCATGGCCGTGCTGCTGCGCACCAGCATGACCAGCGAGGAGGCCGCGGAGCTGCTGCGCCGGCACGTGACCAAGGAGACCATCGACCGGGTGGCGGCGAACGTCGACGCCCCGGACGCGCGGCTGCGCGCCGCGCTGTCCGGGGCGATGATGTTCGGCATCGCGACCCAGCGGTACCTGCTGCGCATGCCCGACCTGGCCGAGGCCGACCTGGACGACGTACTGCGCCTCGCGGCACCGCTGTTCCGCGCCCTGATCGCACCCGGGTCGGAGCCCGGGTCGGAGCCCGGGGCGGAGCCGGGGCCGGGACCCGGGAGGGAGCCGGGGACGGATCCCGGGGCCGGGTCCTGACCGCGAGCACCGTCAGCCGAGGGCGTCGGACCGGTCGGCGACGAGGGCGATGAGTTCGTCCAGGTCGTACTGGGCGCGCCGGGGGCTGCCGTAGCGAGTGATCTTGCCGCGGCTGGCCCACTTGCGGATGGTGGCCTCCGTGACCCCGGCCGCGAGCGCGGCGAGTTCCGTGGGCACGAAGCGCCGCCGC